>CALCCV010000473.1 GCA_937900305.1 uncultured Pseudobdellovibrionaceae bacterium
ACGCTCTTCCGATCTGGCCGAGGACGTGGACAACCCAGAGACCGTCATGCAGCTGTGCCAGTGGTACAGCGGCCACTACGGACTGAAGGAGCAGCTGCGGCTGAGGCTCAAGGTGGTGGCGAGGCCGCGAAACATGGAGCTGCTGCGCCAGCGCCCGATGCCAATAAACAAGATATGCAATCTCTTTCGACCGAAGTGCAAACTCTCAAGGGCAAGATCAAGGCTAAAAAAGACTCGATCAAAAAACTGATGCAATCAGCGGGTCTTTCGGCGAAGCATTTCGAGGACGAAGAGGCCGGTGGTCATGGTGAACCGGCGAAAGCAGCCGGCGGCCACGAAGCTCCAGCACCCAAAGAGGGTGGACATGGCGAACCAAGTCCAGCCGCTGCACCGGCGGCAGCAGGTGGCCACGGTGCTCCAAGCGAGAGCGTTTTTACTCTAGTGCAATCAGAATACAAAGAGCTTTTGAAGTTGGTTAAAACCTACGAACAAAAACGAACCGTGTTTAAATACCGCTATCCCGAGTTCGGTAAACTCATCGATCGCAAGTACCGACGGGTTGAAGGCGTTTCTCTCGAAGCCATCGAGAATGAAGAGGGTTTGGATGCAAGTATCACTCGCATCACGCGGAAGGTTCAGCAGGCTTTCGGTGAAAAACGTGAACGCCGCCCCGCCAACGAACAGGCTCCTGACTTAAAAGATGGTCCGTTCGACGAGCCCGTCTTGCTGTCGAAATGAGAATGAGATTGCCCGTCCTGTAAGTCGTGGTTATAACGTCTGCATGAAGGTCATTGAACACATCCAGAAGGCCCGCGGGCCCTTGTTTTCCTACGAAATTGTTCCACCACCTCGCGGACGCTCTGTTCGAGATTTGGTTGAAATTGTTGAAGCTCTCGCGCCGATGGATCCCCCGTGGATAGACGTCACTGCGCACGCTTCAAATGCGTATTACCAAGAAAATGCCGACGGCTCCATTGCTAAGCGGACTTATAAAAAGCGTCCTGGCACGATGGGCATTTGCGGAATTATCCAAAATCGCTTTCGCATCGATACGGTGGCGCATATTTTGTGTCTTGGTTTTACGCGAGAAGAAACGGAAGATGCATTGATCGAGCTCAGTTACTTGGGCATCGAAAATGTTTTGGCGTTGCAGGGAGACAATCCCAATTACTCGAAGCCGACACCGAACAATCGTTCCACCAATCAGTTTGCGTCGGACTTGGTTGCTCAAGTGGCTGGCCTACGAACAGGTAAATTCATCGACGAAGTCAGCTCAGGATCACCTGTGGATTTCTGTTGTGGAGTTGCGGGTTATCCTGAAAAGCACATCGAAGCGGCCAACTTCAAAACCGACTTGCACTATTTAAAAAAGAAAGTCGACTGCGGTGCAAATTACATTGTTACCCAAATGTTCTACGACAATAGCAAGTACTTCAATTTCGTGAAAGCCTGTCGCGAAGTCGGAATTGACGTTCCCATCATCCCGGGCGTTAAAATCATTCGCAATGCGGCCCAACTCAAAACCATTCCAAAGACCTTTCACGTAGATTTGCCGGAAGAGTTGACTGATTCCGTTCTGTCAAATCCCCAGCACGCTGGTGAGATTGGTGCCCGCTGGGCCGAAAAACAAGTGGGTGATCTCCTCCAAAACGGAGTGAACAACATTCATTTCTACATCATGAACGACACCAGCCTTGTCGTAAATCTTGTCAAAAAATTTCGTTAAGCCAGGCGAAGGAGTTCTAGACGATGATGCAAGTGAGCGAATTTGAAAAGATTCTGCAGAATCAAGTTTTGATGATGGATGGCGCGATGGGCACCATGATTCAGCAGTACGGACTTCAGGAAGCTGATTTTCGCGGTCAACATCCAGTCCTGTTGAAAGTCCAGAAAGAAGTGAAGGGAAATAACGATCTTCTCTCCCTCACTCGCCCAGACGTGATCAAAGAGATTCATCGTCAATATTTCGAAGCAGGTGCTGACATAGTTGAAACGAACACGTTCAATGCCAACGCCATTTCACAAGCTGATTATGACTTACAGGAACTTGTCTATGAAGTGAATTTGCAAGCCGCAAGAATCGCGGTTGAGGTCGCCCGTGAGTTCAAGGCTCAGAATCCCGGTCGACACGCCTTCGTTGCAGGATCCATTGGACCCACGACTCGCGCGGCTTCATTGTCTCCTGACGTTGAGCGACCCGGCCATCGTTCTGTGACCTTTGATCAACTCGTTGCCTGTTATGAAGAGCAGGCCCGGGCGTTGCTGGAGGGTGGAGTCGATTTGCTATTGCCCGAAACCACCTTTGACACTCTCAATTTGAAGGCTTGCATCTACGCCATTAAAAAAATTGAACGCGAGTTAAAAACGCGCATCCCCACGATTTTATCTGTGACGATCACTGACTTGTCGGGGCGCACGCTGTCGGGGCAAACGCTGGAAGCTTTTTGGAATTCGATTCGTCATGCCAAGCCCCTCGCGGTGGGCATCAACTGTGCTTTAGGTGCTAAGGAAATGTGGCCTTACCTTCGAGAGCTATCGGAATTAGCGGACTGCTATATCAGCGTTTATCCAAATGCTGGATTGCCAAACCCTCTCAGTGCCACGGGTTATGACGAAACTCCTGAATCTTTTGGCGGTTGGATCCAAAATTTCGTCAACGAAAAGATTGCCAACATTGTGGGTGGTTGTTGCGGGACGACTCCGGCGCACATCGCTGCAGCTGCGAAAATGATCGACCGGACGAAGGTTCGAAAGCCTTTGCCTCAAAAGCCAATGATGCGCTTGTCAGGCTTGGAACCACTCAATATCCCATCTGAAGCTTTCGTTAACAAAGATCCCAGTCGCACGTTTTATATGATTGGCGAGCGGACCAATGTGACGGGTTCACCGAAATTTTCAAAATTGATTCGTGAAAATCGATTGAACGAAGCTCTTCAAGTGGCCCGGCAGCAGGTTGACGGGGGCGCCAATATCCTCGACGTCAATTTTGACGAAGGCATGATGAATTCTGAAGAGTTGATGAAAGAGTTTTTGAATCTGATTGGGTCAGAGCCT
>CALCCV010000474.1 GCA_937900305.1 uncultured Pseudobdellovibrionaceae bacterium
TCTATTTGCTTGATTGTTACTAACATTATCAATTGCATACTTTGATGTGCTAAGCCCAGTTTGAGAAACACTCAATGTAGAAAACATATTTACTCCTTTTATAATATGTAAAATTATTGCATTACATTTCTTAATTTTAGTTTAAAATGGCCATATTGCTCTTAAGATTTTTGTTCCCCATGGAACTTGCAGTAAATCAGCTTCTGCTCCATCTTTTTTATAAAGCATTTTTAAATTTGCAATTTGTGAAGACAAAAGCGCGCATTGAACAAAAACAGAACCACAATCTTTATCATGAGATTTATATGTTTTTGAAGTTAAAAATGCTGAAGGCAAAGTGATCGACGAAAGAAATTTCAAGAGTTTAGATTTGGACAAAAAAGCTCTAAAATTTGCGGTGGCCTCTTGCATGAGTGATATGTTTTCCAATGTCCAGGGCGAGATGTGGGATGCTCTCGTGAAAACAAGACCCGAGATGCTTTTCCTTATCGGTGACCTTTGCTACACGGACACGTTTTCAAAAACAGATGAGGCGCAGTTGTGGCGGCGGTTTGCCCAAAGTCGCAATCAATTTGCAGTTTACAAAATGAAAAATCTGATACCGACGTTGGCAACTTGGGATGATCATGATTTTGGCGGTAACAATCTGGGGCGCGAATATCAATTTATCGAAAGCTCTACGACCAATTTTATGACGTACGTCGCTCAGGATGTCTGGCAAAACGGACCACTCAGCCGTGGTCCTGGAGTCAGTCATTGTTTCGAAGCGTTTGGATTGCGTTTTCAATTAATGGATGCGCGGACATTTCGTTCTCAGCGCACGGCGACTAATGACAATACGCACTGGGGTGCCGCCCAAGAGGAGTGGCTGCTGGCCAGCCTCGATCGAGAAACACGACCAACATTTATCATGAATGGCAGCCAAATTTATGGCGGTTATATGCAAAAGGATTCGTATGAGTTCAATCACTTTGAATCCCTTCGCCGAATCACTTCTGAACTCAGGCGAGTGTCGAGCCCGGTGATTTATGTTTCTGGTGACATTCATGCCTCTGAACTGATGCGGATTGAATCGGAGCAACTTGGCTATGAAACTTTCGAAATCACATCCTCGGGAATCCATTCGTTCATAAATCCGTTCGATGCATCTTACGTCAATCCACGGCGTCTCGCCGCTAAAATGGATTTTAATTTTACGGTGATTGAGGCCGCTGCCGTGGGACCCGATCGAGTTGATCTTGGTATCACCGCTTACGGAAGAAATCGTAAGGTATTTTACACTCACACCGCGAGTGTAGCCAGGGGCTGATATGTGTCTAAACTTTCAAACCAATACAACCGTTCGCGATTCATTGACTCGATACATGTGGGCTTCTATTTTCTAGCTATTGCTGCGTTGGCGGAGCAACGGGTGTGGGTGGCGCAATTGGCCCCCCGGCAATCTCTTCACGCCAAAATAAAATTTCATCTGCACTGAGGGCGTCCACCCACTGGGCAATTTGAAAGGCTAGCACACTGTAATCCTGCTGCAGAAAACCTCGCCGCCGGCGCACCCCGCGTTTGCGAAATTGCTCGACCTGCTGAAATTGAGGATAGGTTTCAATCGCTCGGAGGAGGATATTGGACTCGGCTTTGAAAACTCCTAGCTCGTGGCGCATGAAGAGCCCAAGAGGCGATTCTTCAGCCAAACTTTCAGGACCGTTTTTGTCCAACAAGATTTTGGCCATCGGGACAATGAGGACCGAGAAGGTTTGAATAGGATCTTCGATGTTGAATTTCTCAGCCGGAAAGGTGCGCATCAATTCAAAAAATTCGTCTTCATATTTTGCCAAAAAATCACAGAGACCTGGCAAAATTTTTGGCAAAATTTCGAGATCTCGCATTTCCATCAACGCCGTCCACGGATCCTTCAATCGCAAAATTTTTAAATACTCTTCGCGTCGACGGGGTAGCGGAGTGCCTGTTAAAAGTTCAGCGGTGCCAATCATGGCGGCTCGCAACTCAGGCTCTAAGGTGAAATTAATTTTATGAGAAAGGCGCAGGGCTCGCAAAATGCGAATGGGATCTTCTTTGAATCTCACATCGGGTAAGCCGATCATCCGGATGATGCGGGCCTGGATGTCTTCTAAACCTTCGACATAATCAAACAGAGATTCTTTCACAGGATCATAGAAAATTCCATTGATGGTGAAATCGCGGCGTTTGGCATCTTCCTCGGCAGTTCCAAAAAAATTGTCGCCAGAACCTTCGATGGATTCTCCATGTTCTTCAGGGTCAAAATTTTTTCGAAAGGTGGCCACTTCAAACTGATATTGACCCCGCTTCACCAAAATTAATTTGAAGCGGCGGCCGATCAAGAAGCTATTCGGAATTCGTTTTCGAATTTGATTGGGTGAAGCCGAAGTGGCGATATCGAAATCTTTGGGATGAATGCCAACCAACAAATCCCGCACGCACCCACCGACCAAGTAGGTCTGATGTCCATCTCCTTGCAGTCGTTCGACAATCCTCAAGGCGTCAATATGGATCCAATCTCGGTGCAAAGTCGGTGTTAGGATCATAGTGTTAGTCTAACGTGTCCCTTCAGTACGGGTCTAGCAATACGGGTCTAGCAATACGGGTCGAGAATCAATTTTGGGGAACAGCCAATGGCGATCCCTTGACCTACAACTAGGCTAACTTCTATAAGTCGTTGGATGCAAGACGAGTCAAGGTTTCATTTGCAGATCTCAGGTCCTGAGCAGGGGCGGCGCTGGGTTTTTTTGCACGGTCTGATGGGCTACGCTCAAAACTGGCGCAGCTTGATTCGCAAGCTCGAGGTCACGGATCGTTGCTTAGCGTTTGATCAACGAAGTCACGGCCGCAGTTTTCATGCGGAGGCTGGTCATGCGCCTGCGGACTATGCGGCAGATTTGAAAGAGATTTTGCACGACCTCGGTTGGTCAGAGGTGATTTTAGTAGGTCACTCAATGGGCGCTCGAGTCGCCTTGGACTTTGCTCTCGATCATCCTGAGAGTCTTTCTCATCTGGTGATTGAGGACATGGGCCCTTCAGAGATCGCTGGCCACGACGTTTCCGGAAAATCAGTGAGCTACTACGCAGAGTTGTTAGCGGCCGTCCCCACGCCCTTTGTTTCTAGGGAAGCAGCGAAGTCCTTTTTTGCCGAAGAGTTTGCAAGTCGAGTGCATTCAAAAGAAAAGCTTGAAGTTTTGGGGCAATTTTTGTTTTCAAATCTGCGAGAAAATGCGAAGGGAGAGTGGGACTGGCAATTTTCTCGAACCGGAATCCTCCAGAGTGTCGAGGCGGGCCAGACCTTTCGCCGTTGGGAGGAGTTGTCGCAGCTAAAGGTTCCGACTTTGGTGATCCGCGGCGAGAAATCCCTTGATTTGACGAAGGGGGCCTTTGATACAATGTTAGCAGCGAGCCCAATGATTGAGGGCGTTGAAATTCCTGACGCCGGCCATTGGGTGCATTTTGATCAACCGACGTATATGTTAGATGCGCTACTGAGATTTATTGCAAAACGGTGAACTTTAGGTCCAAAAAAGTTGGATCCAAGTATGACCCAGATTTGTCGGAGTGGAGAATTGTCTTGAAATTCAGTGAACTCGATCTTGATCCCAGGCTCTACAAAGCCATCGAAGAAAAATCCTTCCTCGAATGCACTCCGATCCAAGAACAAGCCATTCCGCCCGTCATGCTTGGCAAAGATATTTCAGGTTTAGCCCAAACGGGGACAGGAAAAACAGGCGCCTTTTTAATTCCTCTGATCTCTCGAATCTTAGCTTCTCAAGAGCTGTCTCCCGATGCCTCGTACACGAATGGCACAAGCAATGGGAAAGTTCCCATTCAGTCAACCAACGCCACTGGTTCCGCCGATTCATCATTGGCAACTTCAGCATCAGCATCAGTATCAACTTCAACCGCAGGCGAAGTTGTGCCAAATTCTGCAGCGACGCCGGTCGCCTCTGAGGTGGGAGAAGAGTCGCCTCCGGCGGCTCCTCAGGTCCACACTCCTGAAGTGCATGTGAAGACGGTGACGGATGAAACCGAGCCCGTGATTGAAAAACTAGTTCCTTTGCATGGCAAGATTTTGCCATTCACGAACTGGCGCCGCGGAAATTTCATTTTAATTTTAGTTCCAACCCGAGAATTGGCAGAGCAAGTGAACGACAATGCCAAATCTCTTAACAAACACACTCAACTTAAAACCGTGGTCATGTACGGCGGAGTTGGTTACGACGGGCAAAAAGAAGCCGTCCGCCAGGCTCCGCAATTCATCGTGGCCACTCCAGGCAGGTTGATCGATCTTTATAAAGAGCACGTTGTCGATCTTAAGCAAGTTCGCGCCGTGGTTTTTGACGAAGCCGATCGCATGTTCGACATGGGTTTCAAAGATGATATGAAGTACATTCTTCAGCGCATTCCGAAAGAACGTCAGTTCTTGGTGTTCAGTGCGACTCTGAATTTTGATGTACTCAATACAGCTTATCACTTTGGTGCTGACCCCATCGAAATCAACCTTAGCCGAGATCAAGCGAAGGCCGAAAATGTTGAAGATAAAATTATGCACATCGGGAATCACGAAAAACCCCGGCATCTTTTATCGTTGCTGAAGTCGCAAACGCCGACTCAAGCCATAGTTTTTACCAATTTTAAAAACAGTGTGGAGCGGATCGCTGAATTTTTGGCTCTCAATGGACACAAAGCCCATGCGCTTTCGAGTTTGTTGAATCAAGCCAAGCGCAACAAAGTGATCACCCAGTTCAAAACCGCGCAAGAACCAATGGTTCTGGTGGCGACGGACGTGGCGGCTCGTGGGTTGGACATTCAAGGAGTTGATCTGGTGATCAACTACGAATTACCCGGGGACTGCGAATCTTATGTCCATCGCATCGGCCGCACAGGGCGCGCAGGAAATACCGGGCGAGCTTTCAGTTTTGTCAGTGATAAAGACGTGGATGCTTTGAGCCGAATTGAAGATTACCTCAAGCACAAATTGCCCACTGACTTCTTGGAAGACGAGCATCTCATCAAAGATTTCAAGCCGATGCCGAGAGAAGTATATATGCAAAATGAATTTCGTGCGAACAGCAATGAAGGCCGCGGCGGACCTGGCCCGGCACCTAGTCGTGACGGTGGAGGCGGAGCTCCCGGAGGTCGCAGTGGTGGTCAACGTCGCGGCGGTCGCGGTGGCCGCGGCGGTGGTCGTGGACGCGATCGTGATTTTCGACCAGATTTGCGCCCGGGTGCTGAAGGAGCCGCTCCAGCAGTGGGAGCCGACGGTGCACCAGCCAGCAATCCCACCGGCAACGGAGCTCCTCGAACTCACGCCCGTGGCCCACATCCAGGTGGAAGCCAAGGCGGTCCTCAAGGACAGGGGCAACGTCGCGGAGGACGAGGTGCTCAAGGCCGCGGTCGACCAGACGGTGGTGGCAGCAGCCGACCGCATCCGCAAGGAGCTTCAGGTCCTGGCCGAGGACCTCAGCAAAGACGCGATCATCGACCTACACACCAAGCTCGCGGTGGGCATGCGCCGGCCGTTCAAAAACCATCTTGGTCTGATAAAGTCGTACGTTTCGTCATGAACGTATTTTCCAAATTTAAAGCTAAGAAGAAATAGTCCGAGGATTTTTGAGGAAGCTTGAGGTTTTCAGTTGCTTCTGCCTCCTGCCTTCGATACCCCCTTCCCTGACAATCATTTTGTGGGGAGGGGATCACGTGACTTCAAGTCTGAATTCCGTTTTGAAATCTATTTTAATATCAGTTCTGACGTTTGGTGCGGCTTCGATGGTTGCGGCAGTGCCTGTTTGGGCCAATGCTCGACCCGATGTGGTCGGTGGTCATCTTTCAGATCCGCCAGGGTATTTCGTTTCGTT
>CALCCV010000475.1 GCA_937900305.1 uncultured Pseudobdellovibrionaceae bacterium
TTATATTTCAAGAACTTACGAATTGACCCAGCCCAACACATCGCCCAATAGTAAATTCAATGAGCGCGAAAAACTCCAAACCATCTATTCATTCGATACTCTTGATTCTTCTAATCACGGGGTTCGGCGTTTTCGCTCGAACCTCGCACTTAAACACTAAATTCTATTGGATTGACGAAGTCTCCAGTTCATTTATCATCACTGGCAATTCACCGGAGGTAATCGATCATGGCCTTAGTAGCCTGGTGGGAAAATCCGCCAATGTGCAAGTTGTCCTCAATTTTTTGGAGAGCGATCTTAATGCAACTTCAAAGGACTTAATCGTAGATCTTGCCATTCATGATCCTCAACATTCTCCGCTCTATTTGTTGTTGGGTCAAAAATGGGCTCAGGCTTTTGGCGCGCAATTCTCAACACTAAGAATCTTAGCAGCTCTTTTAGGCGCATTAAGTTTACCTTGTTTGGCGTGGCTTCTATATGAACTTTTTTTATCTCGTTTCACTGCCATGGTAGGAACTGCGTTACTAACGATAGCTCCTTTTCACATATTGTACAGCCAACAAAATAGAGAGTACGGCTTATGGTTTACGGTAACTCTTTTCTCAACAGCAGCTTTGCTTTATGCTAACCGCACCAGAAAGACATGGTCATGGATTCTTTACGGAGTTTCTGTTTCGCTAGGTTTATATTCATTTCTGTTTTTCGTTCCGTTTTTTCTCTCTCATGGTCTTTTCCAGTACTTCTATCTGAAGCAAACCCAAGATAAGAAATGGAAACCGTTTTGCCTTTCTGCCTTCTTTGGGTTTTTTTCGTTCGCACCGTGGTTAGTAAATATTCTTTATCGATCTCAGATGGTACAGGATTTGAACCGCTGGTCTTCAAATCCCGTTGACCATCTCAT
The DNA here is from genome assembly GCA_937900305.1 of uncultured Pseudobdellovibrionaceae bacterium. Classification (GTDB taxonomy): domain Bacteria; phylum Bdellovibrionota; class Bdellovibrionia; order Bdellovibrionales; family Bdellovibrionaceae; genus CALCCV01. Next base: position 902 of record CALCCV010000475.1, read on the forward strand.
TTATGTGCAAGGACTGCTATTGAACATTTCAAGGCTTTTCGTAGACTTCAATTTACCTTCCTTCCGGCACTTACCTTGGCAAAATCCTCAAGTTATTTTTCCCGTGTGCGCGGTAGTTGCTCTGATTTTTTACAGCCTGATTCTTGTTCTCAAAAAACTTGACGGAGCAAAGAGGATACTTCTTTCGTCTATGATTGCCGTCCCGTTTTTATTTCTCTTCGGTATGGATGTCGCTAAGGGTGGTATACATGCCCTCGTGGGACGACACCTAATGCCCTCGTGGATCGGCATTTATGTCGCTGTAAGCTTTTGTGTTGCGCAAGGACTGATCGCAAAGTCGAAGTCTAATAGATTTGCTTCTTTGGCGTCGTTAATTCTACTTCTAGGGTACGGCGTTCAGTTTTGTTTCAATTACCTTCCGGCTCGAGATTGGTGGCCACTCAAGCCAAAGGAAACTGTCGAGGCTGCTGATGCATTTTTGTCCAGTAACGCTGAAGCTCTTGCAATTGCCCAACCACTCAGTGAAAAGAACCTTTTGTCTTTTGTATACTTCATAAAAAGCGACACCCCACTTATTGTTTTGGATAGTTCTACATCGACCACACTGATTTCCCAGAAGGTAATCGCGATCTATAAGCCAAGTGAGGAAATTTTGAATTCGTTAAAAGGCGACTTCGAAGTCAAACGGATTGCGGCAGATCTCTGGCTGGCATCTCGCAAATCAAAAATCAGCGCACTCTAAACCTTTGTCTACAAAAGAAGAAAGAACAGCTAGGTCTGTTCATCCAGTTGACTAAACACGACTGCGGGGTAAAGTAGTGGTATGAAGTGGTTCAGCGGATTTTTGTGTGTCATGAATATTGCGATTTTCGGAGTTTCGTTCGCTGCGGAGTGGACAGTGGATACGTGTGTGGCAGCAAACCCATTTGGTACGGAAAGTGAGCCCGTTCCGAATGTCTTTGTTAACGCGATTCACTTGCGCTTGGATGTTGATCTGAAAGATCTTCGCAAGAGGAAAGAGTTTCAACGAGAAGTTCGCAGGGAGATCCAAAAGAGTACTGACGATGAAGTGCGAATTAAAAGGTGTCTGGATGTTTTCAAAACCGAAGGAGTACCTGCTGATCGACTCGCTGACATTGGGATCGTCATTGATCGGATCGCGAAAGAGCGGGCCGGCCCCGCGCCTGGCGGGGCTCAATAGATCGGGAGGCCTCTCGGCATCCTCTGCATTCTGTAGATTATTTGATTTCGACCACTCGGCAAGGTTCGCTGCCGGTTGAGGCGAGCACTTCAGCTGTAAAAATCCTTAAGGCAAATTGTTCTTTGCGCGAAAAATTCACGATGTAAGTGGCGTCTTCTTGCGTAATGACGGAAATGCGGGTGATTTATAAATCCAAAAGACGTCGCATGACTGT
>CALCCV010000476.1 GCA_937900305.1 uncultured Pseudobdellovibrionaceae bacterium
CCGAGGCAGATGTCGATCACGGCGCTTTAGATCAAGGTTTCAAAAAAGGGATGAACAATTACTGTTTGCCTGAAACGACTTATATCACTGGTAAGAATGGAAATTTTTTTCAAACGGCCATGTGTGAGGGGCTGAATCTCAAAGTCCTGCGCGAAAAGCATCGCGACGGAGTTCGCGAGTACTGCAAAAAATCCAACGGCTATTTGGCAGGCGCGAAGGGATTGCCTTACAATCAAATTTGTCCCAATGATCTCGAAAGTGAGTTTATTCCCGAATTCAATAAGGGTCGTCGCAATTTTCTCACAGAGACGATTCGCAACAAAGAGCGGGAAGTCAGTGACCTAGATCGGGATATCAACACGCTCGGTTCCCGACGAAGCCAGCTTGGTTTTGAAATGAGTAGTCTGGGCAGTGGACAAACGTACGTTAAAAATAAAGTTTGGACGGGCAATGGGTACCGAGAAGAGACGCAACTTGTTCAAGATCCCGTCATCTCTCAGCGCCGCAGCAGTCTTCAGAGTGACATACACAGCGTTGATTCGGAGATCTCGTCGCTGAGAAGCCGTCAGAGCAAAACTCGCCAAGAAATATCAGAATTGAATTCAGAGTTGGCGAAACTCTAAGGCCTGAGATAGTCTGCTGGAGTGACACCAAGGATTTTGATTTTGCGATTTTCTAGCTTTGGAGATGTGGTTCAAGCACTGAGTTTGGCTTCGTCCCTCCGTGCGCATTGGCCCGACGCTGAAGTTCATTTTGTCACAAAGTCGGAGTTCGCAGAGCTGCCGAAAGATCACCCGAACATCCAAAAGATTTGGTCTCTGAAAAAAAGCGACGGGTGGAGGGGATTGGTCCGGCTCGGCCACGAATTGCAGAACGAAAAGTTCACCCACATCTATGATGCTCATAACAATTCGCGAACCCGCTACCTCAGCCTTGTTTTGCGCCACCCTTGGTTAGGTGGTCAAAAAATCCCAAGTGAAAATTTTCTGCGCAAATCGCGGCATCGTTGGAAGCGATTTCAACTCTTTGTCCTGAAGAAAAATACATTTCCTAAACCCTTTGCCAATCAAATCGCGCTGCTTGAGCCACTGCGCGCCTGGGGTGTGAGTGGCGAGTTACCTCCTGTCCCGCAGATTTTTTTTTCTGACGATGTGGTGAGCAAAGTGCGCGGTCTTTTGCCAACCTTTGCGCCAAATCAAAAAGTGGCGGTATTAGCCCCCTCCGCCTCTGAAGAATTGAAGCGCTGGCCCGTCGAGCATTGGAAGAAATTAGTCTATGCTCTCTCCGGGTGGCGATTTATTTTGTTGGGCGGCGCCGATGACACCTTTATAGAAGAGATTCGTCGAGCAGCACCCGATCAGGCTTTGAACTTCGCGGGCAAATTGAATTTTCGAGAAAGTGCGGCTACGGTTTTATTTGCCAACGTTGTGATTTCCAACGACACGGGCATTATGCACGTGGGTGAGCAGTTGGGAGTTCCCACCTTGGCGCTCATGGGCCCCGCCCCCTTCGGGTTTCCCAGCCGAAGCACGACAATTGTGAAAGAACGAGAACTTTCGTGCCGCCCTTGCAGCAGCCACGGTCAAGGTCCCTGTCGCAATACGGTTTATAAAAAGTGTTTGGTCGACATCCAACCTGAAGAAATCGTTTTCGACGTTCGAGTTCTCTCACTCAATCAAAGCTAAAAATGGAACACTTTCGTGCCTTCATTGCCGACACCGTTCCCCGAGCTGGGATCTGGATTGGCAATAGGGGTAGGAATCTGAACCGGGATTGCGGAGAGAGCAGACTCTGCACTTTCGAACGTCACATTTTTAGGTTGGCAGTTTTGAAACAGCAACGAGGCGCCACCGATGCACGCAACTAATAAAAATTTTCGAAATCCGGGCGGCTGAGACATGACCGTATTTTACTCTAGAACTGGCAAAATATCTGGTGTCGTCTCAAATTGGATGAAAGCTAGACAGGGCGCAGATCAAGATGGGATGGCGAGCGCAATGGCTCGCTCCTCAGCTCTAAAAGTTCCAGC
>CALCCV010000477.1 GCA_937900305.1 uncultured Pseudobdellovibrionaceae bacterium
AAACATAATCAATTTCCCTCTACTGATGAAAGAGTCGCGACTGTTTTGCGGAAGTTTTCTGCTAGCTCAGGTGCCCTTTCCTGAAGCCAGGCGCCAAGACTTTCGGTGATTTTCATGCACTCAACTGTTCTGGCTGATCAAAGCGATCCCGACTTCATTGATGGGCTTTACCGGCTAATTCCACTAGAAATGACTTCTGAAAAGAACAAAAGCTGCGGTGTCATTAAACCAAATGCCTTTTCGGTGAAAGAGTTTGATCAGTATGACATTCGGTACACGAGTGTTCTCGGGCAAAGGGCAGATCCCGTCCAAAGAATTTTTGCAAAGACCTTGGCTGAATTCGAGTATTCGGCGCCGTTCAAGATTCCACCTGGTCTGAGTGGCTCGCCCGTTCTCTGTCCCACCTCGCTCAGTTCTCAAGAAATTGTGGCTATAACTACAAAGTACGGACGCTACACAAAATCTTCTTACTTCACGGATTTTTCTGTGGCCCTGAATCTCATTTGGAAACTCAAAGCTGAAACTTCGGCCTCTGCCTCTGGAGCTGTGAGGAGGGCCTACGTGAATGAGACTCGATGGATCTATCGTGAAGGCGAGCTTTTGCGAAATTTCGGCAACACTCGTCTCTTGAAAGACAGTTTCAAGAACACGTCTTTGGCAAAGTCGTGTTCTTCTCGTGAAGACTGTGCCGACACCGAGGAAACTGTTTTTACGACTAGATCGGCCGGCACCGCCACCAGCGGCGATAGTGCGGGACCCACCAAGGGTGACGGAGGCACATTGCACGGCGCTCGCAATGGAGAAATGCTTCCGGGAATGCTTTGGCAGGGACAGCGCGTTTTAGGTTTTTTTATCAAACCTATAAGTGCGGACGCCGCAGATCTGAAAATTGCAGTTTATGCAGATCCTGTGCTGATTCCATTTTTTGAGCAATATGCAGGAAGATTACAAATCGAACCCATTCTTGCCACCACCTCAATGGTTGAGCTTCTGCGCTATCGCCTTTGGTTTCGCGATTCGTACTTGAGAAGCAGAAACGAATCTGAACGACCTCTGCGCCGCTTCGTGGACCTTTCTTCAGAGGGGCCAATCCTCGAGGCCGCGATTTATGGCCCAGAAATCATTGCGCATTACAGGGCCAGTTTTGCAGACCTCAAAGCCTCATTGCCCAATTACCAGTTCAGTTTTCAAGGCCGTCAGTTCAAAGCTGATCTTCGTCCATTGTTGTTTGTCGATCTTTCTTCGCTTCTGGCTTTGAAAAATTCCACTTTTTTTTCGGGCATGACCTACCGTTATCAGGCTGAGTCCGAGATCCTCAAGGACCACTCTGCTGCCAAGTTGAGTCTCGAGGTGATTTACGACTCATTGAAACGCTCTTACGCAGTTGACCTGGGTGTCCTGATGGCTTTTGCAGAGGACCTGTCCATGGAGCTAATTCCTTTGCGGAACTTCAGAGCCGAAGGGAAGAGTGAATGAGCAAGCGGTCCAAATTTGGCGAACTGATTGAAAGCAGTCTCACTCAGCTTACACAGATGGTTTTTCATCCCGCGGAGGAAAAGGATCTTTATCTCTACTGGCAGGTTTTGCGAAATTACTTGCAGGGAGATTTACAAAGTCTTAGCACTTGGAGCGAAATCATTTGCGCAGACCCCTCTTTACCGATTTGTTTAGTGACGGCCACGCGATTGCGAGTTTCCATTCGTCAGAAAGACCTTCAGCCCGACACTTTGATATCGATCGAAAACCATTTCTCTGGAGATGAGATGTGGGAGGGGGAGATTTATTTCTTGCTGGGCTACTCTTGGGACGAACTGAAAGAATATACTCAAGCTATCCGTTGTTTTGGTCTGGCCGAAAAGGCCTTGATGAAATCCGGCTGTGGTAAGAAGTCACTCAAAGCTTTGCACAACAAAATCTCTGCCTTTGGTTGCTTAGAGCCGAATCGCCGACTGTTGACCGATTTTTTTACGCTTTATAAGCGTGCGAAAGTCATTCAAGATCGCGGCATGTGTGGTCTGGCGCTTATGAATCTTTCACGAGAGTACGAACGTCTTGGCGCTTTGGCGCTTGCGTATAGGCAATGTCAGCAAGCTGTGAGTTACCTTCGAGATGAATTTGGAGGTTTACAGTTTTACTTAGCCGTCGCCCAACGGGCCCATTTACTTTTGAAGCTTGGACGAGTGAAGGAAGCTCTCCAAGACTTCGAGTTGGCTTCGACCGCTGCATTTCCCGAAGTGATCAGTGCCCTTAACGTACTTTCCGAAGAGCTGCAGGTGGGCGATAAATCACTCAGAAGCGGCGATCTCCATTTGAATCCAGCGTGGTCTGAAATTAAAAAAGAGGTGGAAAATAAAACCGGCCCCATAGCTCTTAGCACCCATGAAAGTCTATTGATCAAGGCTCTCACTGCCGGTCCGTCCACAAAGTTCGAGCTGATCGAAAAGCTGTATGGAGATAAAATTGACTCCAGCTCTGGGCTAGGACGATTCAAACATCTAATTATTCGCTTCAAAAAGAAATATCCTGGATTTCTGATTCAGGCAAATGGCCGCTACTCTCTGAGTGCCGCTGTTGAATTCAAGTCTTAAAGGCCTGAATTCAGTGGCGGATTGTCTCAGGTTCAGCCAAAAGTGTCAAAATATGTCACTTTGCCCAACTCAATCGTTCCATAAAGCTATCCCATCCTACCGCGACATTGTGTTTTGAAAACGTTACAACTGTTTCGGAAGCGAATGAAATATCGAAATTTTAAAAACTTAATCCTTAACCCAGGAGTTCACATGAAATCATTTTTGGTCTTAGCCTTATTCCTCTCTTTTACTGCAAACAGTTTTGCTGCAACTTCCTCGGAGGAATGTCAACTTCGCGTGTCTGATTCTTTGGTCCAGGAAGAGGTTGCTTACCACAATCAACTTTTTACTTTGATAGCCGCAGGTAAAAAAGAGTTGGCTCTCGAGTTAACAGAAGCCATGATTGCGCTTGAAGTTCAAAGAGCGCAAGAACTCTGCAAATAATAAGAAAGAATTAGAAAACTGGAACACTTTGACCGTTTGAAAACTGCTCAACTGTGTAGAATTGGGCAGCTATCCATAAAGGGTTTTGCTTTTCTACTTCTGCATTAGTTTTTCTTACATGTAATTGAAGCAATTGCTTGGGAGGCTTGGCAACTGTTGCAGTCAGAGTCGCAACTCCAACCCGTTGAGATCCACTTGCAATATTTCTTCGAATGTTTTGTCGGAGAGGCGGTCGTTGCGTACACGTCAGTGTAGCCATTCATCTCGCAAACTTTTTTTGCGGTGGTATCATCTCGCCAGCACTGGTACCCATTGCAAGAATTTTCACCTAAAGTCATCGTTTTGTAGGTTGTTTTCAACTGCACCAGAATTTTGTCACTCGTCACGCTGCCGTAGGCATTCGAAACAGCCACCCAATATGTTCCTTCGTCGGCTTCTGAAAACTCGAATATTCGCAAAGTGCTTGTTGTTTCATCTGTGATTTTAGTTCCGTTGTGATACCAGGCATAGCTTGGCGTTGCAGTCGAAGTCGCAACCACTCTCAAAACAGGGCTTGCGTCCTCATCCACAGTCATGTCGGATGAAAAGGATGTAATTGTAGGTGCATATCGCGAAGAAGAATCCTCTCCCTCAATGTCTAAATAGATTCTCTGACTAGTAACGGATCCATTCGTATTTGTGACGATGACGCGATAATATCCTTCATCGCTGTCGGCGACATCGCGAATACTCAAAGAGGAATCAGTTTCACCGGTCATGATAGAAGTATTTTTGTACCATTGATAGTTCAGATCATCTCCAGATGCCGTGACGCTAAAAACGACGTCGGTTCCTAACAGGACATCTTGATCTTCAGTTACAGAAGTAATCACCGGCCTATTATCTGAGCTAATGTCGTTCACAACGATTCTCGAACTTGTTACCGATCCGGAGGCATTCGATACCACAACTCGATATGACCCAGCTTTATCTGCGACAAAGTTACCTACATACAATCTCGATTCGTTCTGGGCTTCTAGAGCCACTCCGTCTTTCTCCCATCGATATTGCAAATTATCACCGGTCGCTGTGACATAAAGTTCAAAGTCATCACCTGTAGAGGCGGAGACATTCTCACTCAAAGATGTGATGGTCGGTGCCCCTTGATCATTCACGTAGATTTTACGACTGGTCACACTTCCGGAGGAATTAGAAACTCTAACTTTATAGGCGCCGACATCATCAATTTGAAAATTATGAATATAAAGAACCGACTCAGTTTCGGAGCCCATGTCTGTTTCATCTTTCATCCATTGATAGGTTAAATCATCTCCTGATGCCGTCACCTCAAGAGTAAGACTTCCTCCTATAGATCCAGTGATGTTCTCAGTCACTGAGATGATGGCGGGAGCACTGCCAGAACTCGATTGAGTTGATAAGGAATTGTTGCCGCAACCGTTAAAAACAGCTGCGAGACAAACGCCGAGCAGTAGTAATAAAAATAACTTTTTCATAAATTTTCTCCTCACAGATAAACAATGCAATCCAATGGCCAGTCACAGATTTGCAACTTTTAAACAGTGTTTACATAATGCAGCTCTTCTTTGAGACGTTTCATGCTGCAATATGTAGAGAGTGTGGAATTCGATTCTGAAATGCGTTTTAACTAAGTTAATTTTTAATCACTGCGTGACAAAATTCTGTCTTCAGTCTTTTGCGAGATCGATTTTTGATATTGGCTATCGGTTTAGAATATAATGAATGAAAAATTAAATAAACAATGAAACTTTT
>CALCCV010000478.1 GCA_937900305.1 uncultured Pseudobdellovibrionaceae bacterium
CCGGATACACGTACACGATCGAAGCGCGACTGTCCAATGCTGAAGATCACTCCCGCATGGATCGAACTAGCACCAGCCAAGGGGTCGCTTTGAAGCTTAAGGATATTAGCAAGGCAATTGGTGATTTAAAGCGCCTCCCCGATTTTCCTAAGGGAGTGTCCGACGATCAGGATTTTTTAATGACCAGCGCGCCGATTTTCTTTTTGGACAATATAGTACAATATGCGGCTGCTTTCGGATTTCGTGCTAACGTAGAAAATCCAAAGCTGCCACAGAAGGTGAAATTTATCGCTACTCATCCATACCTGATTCCTCGTTCCAAGGAAGAGTCATCAGCTGCCCGTAGAGCGACTGATGAAACTGAAGAAGGGCGACCTGAGAGTTTTCTCTCGCATCCATATTGGAGCAAGCACCCTTATGCTTGGGGTGAAAGGCCCGTAGATGGTCAAGTTTCAGGACCTAAACAATATCCAGTGAAATATAGCGTTGAGCCTTGTGAAGCTGATATAGCATTGTCTAAGAAACAAAAAGAAGAAGCGAAAGCTTCGGATAAAAACTATCAGGTTAAATATCTGACCCAGGCGCTCGATACGAATAAGAAAATCTGCTTTTACTTTCGCGTTCAAACTCGTCCGGGTTCAGATGTTTCACCGGTTCTAAAGGAGCAGCAGTATCCAGTTGAAAATGGACATAAAGAGTGGGACGCAGTTCGCGTGCCGTTCGAGAGAATCGCGAAAATTGAGTTTAGCTTGGACAATGAAGTTAACAAAAATTGGCTTCGAATTGCTAGTCAGTTTGTCAATGACATGAAAGCAGCTGAAGCAGCTGGTAAGGAATTTAAACCCACCCAAGAATTTGTTGATATGCAAGCAAAGTGCGGTGCAACCGAGTTTACACCGTGGAACGGCTTGATGGCGCATCAGCCTCTGAGCAATTTGGCTCGTGGCCGTCGGGATGTTTATAAGGCGAGTGCTTTAATGCGAACGATTAAACCGGAGCTCGACGAGCGAATCAGCAAACTCAGAGCAAAGTGATTTTCGGCATTAGTTAAAACAAAAAAATTATAAAATAGCCTCGTCAAAGTCGAGGCTATTTTACTTTTCAACGTATTCCAAAGGTAGTTGTGAAGTAGCATCTGTTCCAATGGAAATTTTTTTACAAATTTTAGCCAGGTGGCCATAAACTATTTTGCACTGAGACAGTAATTTCAATAAAAAGCAACTGGACCTTGTTCTAGATCGCCAGGATGCGGGCGGGCAAAATCAAATTCTTTCAAGACTTTCGAAGTGTTCTAGAGAACACTTTTTGTAATCATTACGAAATTGCAATGATAAATCTGACGGACGATGGCTTCTCGTGAAGCGTTCAAATAGGTTATTACTGTGGTGGTTGAATTATTTAATGTCATTGGAGGAAGTACAGATGTTCAGGGTAAAGAACAAAAGCAAAAAGTGGTCGAGAGTGATCGTTTCATCTTTGATGGCGATTTCGTTCGGTTGTCAGCACGCACCAAAGCACATGACCACAGGCCCGGTTGAAGGTGTGATCGAGCGCGAGCCTGCATCAACTACGGCATCAGAGTGGAATGAGTACGGTGGCATTCGAACCGCCACGAGAATGGGTGAAAAGTTTTCGCCAATCTCTGACATCAATCAAGCAAACGTCACAAGCCTTTACCCAGTTTGGGGCTTTCACACCGAAGAGCTGGATGAAGCGATAGCGGCTGAACCCAAATCACTGGAAATCACGCCTCTCTATCAACAGGTGGAAATGGGGAATGGCACAACCAAAGAAATGCTTTTGGGCTGCACCATGTACAACAAAGTTTTTGCTTTAAACCCTGAAACTGGCGAAAGCGCATGGGAAAATAAAAAGTTTTTTGATCCCAAGGTTCGCAAGTCCGATAAAGTTTGGGCTTACAAGTGCCGTGGGGTTTCTATTTGGAAAGATTCTAATCGGAATGCTCCCATCGAATGCAAAACTCGTATTCTCACCAACACCATTGATGGTCGTTTGATAGCGCTCGATGCTCGAAATGGTGAGCTCTGCCAAGATTTTACAGATCGAGTGGGTAAGGAGAAGGCTCCGGGGCATGTGGGCGGGCAAGTGGCCGCTTGGGTCAATGTCGCCAGGCCTGCGCTGAGTGCCGAGGAGAGAGAGAAGTTCATCAGAGAGTCTGGCGTGGAAAACTCTAAGGTGGAAATGCCTGTGTCGCGCGATGAATTTTATATGACCTCTGCGCCGTTGATCTTTGGGGATTACGTGATCGTTGGTGGGGGAATTGCCGACAACGGTCGGGTCGAAGCCACTAGCGGCGCGATCCAAGCGTTTGATGTGCGAACTGGAGAACTGAAATGGTTTTGGGATCCGGCGCCAGAGTTTCGCAAAAAAGAAGCGAAGGCGAAAGGGCAACCTTTGGTTTATGGCACTCCCAATGTGTGGGCGCCAATGTCGGCGGATGAAACTCTCGGAATGATCTTTGTTCCGACGGGTGCCGCAGCTCCAGATTATTACGCCGCCGACAGGAATGGCCTCGATCAGTTCGCCAATTCTGTCGTGGCTTTGCGAATTGCAGAGCCACGACGAGCCGGAACCTCAGGTCCATTTGAAATGTTGCGGGAACCTCAATTGGCCTGGCAATTAGATCGGAAGAGCAC
>CALCCV010000479.1 GCA_937900305.1 uncultured Pseudobdellovibrionaceae bacterium
TCGTCGTTGTGGATTTGATCCCGTCTTGTATTTGAAAGACACTGCCGGGGCTGCCCGCAAGGTGAAAAATTTTTTGGAAATTCAAAGACTCGAAAATCCGCTGTTTCAGGATCCATTTTTGGCTCGGCGCCGTTGGCGCGAACTTGAATCCTCCAAAGCTCCCGTTGTCAGCAAAGATTCCCTCTTCTTGCGCGAAGGTTCAGCGAAAGTTCGATCTTCCAGCCCAGAAGCTCGGCATTAAGCAAGGCGTAATCTGCATCGGCAGTTGTGCGAGCCTGCCAAAATCATTACTGTTGACCCGTGAAGCCATTGGTCATCGTCCCCACTTACAACGAGCGTGAAAACATTCAACCCTTGATCCAAGACGTGTTGCGGGTGAATCCCGGCGTGCACATCTTGGTGGTCGATGACAATTCGCCGGATCAAACGGCAGCGGTTGTTCAATCTCAGCCTCAGTTTTCGAACTCTGTGTTTTTACTTTCGCGGCCTGGTAAGCAGGGCTTGGGAAAGGCGTATTTGGCCGGCTTTGATTGGGGTTTGGGGAATGCCTACACCCACTTCATTGAAATGGATGCGGACTTTTCACATCGGGCAGTGGACCTCAAGAAAATTCTGGAGCGAGGCCAAACGAACGACGTCGTTGTCGGTTCTCGGTACGTGCCGGGTGGCCAAGTGGTGAATTGGGGCTTGATGAGAAAGATCATCAGCCGGGGGGGGAGTTTCTATTCGCGAATGATTCTGGGGTATCCTCTCAATGATTGGACGGGAGGATTCAACCTGTGGTCTCGGCGGGCTCTCACTTCGATGAATCTTTCAGGGATTCGATCTGAAGGCTACTCTTTTCAAATTGAAATGAAGTATCGCGCCCTCGAAGCGGGGTTTCGTGCGGTTGAAGAGCCAATCACTTTTGAAGATCGACGAATTGGCCACAGCAAAATGTCGAGTCGAATTGTCTTCGAAGCCTTTTTTAGGGTCTGGAGCATTCGATTTCGATGAAAAGTCGGCCGAATTTGTTTTTCAAGGTTTGCTGGATCAGTTTGAGTTTTCTGATCTTGTCACCAATCGGTTTTGCCCAGACCAAATCAAAGGCACCCGCCGGATTTGTCGTGGGTTTGATCGAAGGCGAAGATCCTGTCGTTTATCGAGAAGCTGATTTTGACTCCAAACCTTGGTTGCGTCTTCAAAACGGCAAAAGATACTGGGTGAGCAAAAAACTCCAGGGGCCTTTTCACCAAATTCAGATTCGACCGGGATCGCTGGGATACATTCCTGACAGTGACGTTTTAGTCCCCGAAGAACTGAAGAAATCAAACCGAGATAAAAACGAAAGCAAAGATAAAGAAAAGAACGCCGAAAAACGTGACGATAAAAAATCAGACAAAAACTCAGCAAGGAATGCTGAAAAGAATGCTGAAAAGCGGGATGAAGCTCGCAGCAAGGCGCGACTCGCGAAACCTTATATGGAGCAGGCTTTCCAGGGGGTTGGATTGCACTTGGCCCAATTCAAAGAGGACACGATGGGAGCCAAGCAGCAGGCGAATGTCACGTGGCTGGGATATCAACTGAGTGGAAACAATGCTTTGCTGGAAGGTTCTGAATCCGATGCGGGAGTGATGTTGGGATTTTCTGCGCCCCAATACTATCGCGATGTCACCGGCAATAGTGCCAATGGCATGTCGTTCCTCGCTTACGTGGTGCCACAGTTTTTTTCGGGAGGCGGTGCGAATCAGTACTCTTATTTTGGCATTGGTCCTTTTTTTCGGTACTCCCATGTCGAAGCTGAGTTGAATCTGGGATCGAAAAAGCAGATCTACAATTTGGACGATATGGCTCTAGGATTGCTGGTGCAGTTGGGACTCGCGCACAGATTCAGTCGGGAGTTTAGCACGCGCCTCGAGGCCCGTTATTATTTTGATCGGGAACCTTATTTAGGGGTGAGCCTCTCCTTCCTTTTTCCATTTGATCCAACGAAGGGGCGTTCTCGTACCGAATAGCGCGATGTCTTTAGGGACTGGCAGTGCGCGGCAAAGCGATTGCGAAGATGCACAGAAATTGCTTGTTCGCCGCGCCGACTGTTAAGAGTGGGTATGTCTGTCATTCAAAAACTTGACTCTCAATTGACGAATTTGATTTCTGCCGGAGAGGTCCTTGAGCGACCCGCCCAGCTTGTGAAGGAGCTGCTAGAAAATAGCATCGACGCAGGCGCCAAAAACATCGTGGTGAAAGTGGCCGAGCAAGGACGAGAGATTGAGATCTCGGACGATGGTTCGGGTATGGATAAGGATGATTTAGCTTTGTGTGTGGATCGCTTCACCACTTCGAAGATTCGAACCGAAGCTGATTTGTGGAAGCTGCACTCGTTCGGTTTTCGTGGCGAGGCTTTGGCGAGTTTGGCTTCGGTCGCAAATGTTGAAATTCGCACTCGCCAGGGTTCGGGCGAAGGGCATTCGTTGCGAGTTGCTTTTGGCGAAAAGCAGCCCATCGTGCCGATATCTTGTCCCGCCGGCACAATGCTCAGCGTGCGCGAGCTTTTTTCAAATGTACCGGCGCGGTTGAAATTTTTGAAGACCGAGACGGGAGAGTTGCAAGCCATTCGCCAGGTGTTTAAGGCCGTCGCCTGTGCGCATCCCGAGGTGAGCCTTAAGTATTTTGAAAAAGGCCAGTTGCTGTTGCAATATGCAGCTGAAGAAGACGCCTCACGCGCGCGTCGAATTTTGCAATTGAATGAAATCTTTGAAGGCGAGTATCACTTTGATGATGTGGTGGCTCGCGCCTATTTTTCTTCGCCAATGGAAGTGCAAAAGACGTCGCGAAATCTGTGGCTCTTTGTCCAGGGGCGGTGGATTCAAGATCGCTCGCTCATCGCTGCCATTCTCGAAGCCTATCGAACCTTTCTGATGATTGGGGAATTCCCCTCAGCCGCCGTTTTTTTGACGATGAAACCCGAACGAGTGGATGTGAATGTTCATCCAGCAAAACGCGAAGTGAAGTTTTCAGAACCGTCGTTGGCATTCAAAGCGGTGAACCGCGCTATCCAGTCGAGCCTCGCGCTTTCCCCGTGGCAGAAAGAGTCGTCACCCCCCTCCCAGTCGCTGCCAATATCTCTGCTAGCTGATGGCGCAGTGGAGGGAACCCCCTTGATTCCGGTGCAGGATTTGCGAGTTCAATTTAAAAAAGTGAGTTTTCATTCCCCCAATTCTGCAGCCTACCAGACGGGTACGGGGTCGGTCTTGGGATCTCCAGGGCTGGCTGGGTCTGCGGAGAGCCGCGACGAAAATTTTTCAACTGGAAAACCACAAACCGAATCTGGCGGAACGGTTCGAGGTTTTTGGCAACAGTTGCAAGTTTTGGGTCAGGCCAATTTAACTTATCTCATTTGTGAGGCCGGTTCAGAGATGATTCTGATCGATCAACACGCGGCTCATGAGCGAATTTTGTTTGAAAAGTTAAAGACGGCCCAAAAGAAAGGGGCCTTTCCCGGTCAGGAGCTACTGATACCCTTGCAAGTGCAAGCGGGCAGGGACGTTATCGAAGCCCTCTGGCGCCATAGAGACGAACTGGAGTCGATTGGAGTGCGAAGCTCATTGCTGGGACC
>CALCCV010000480.1 GCA_937900305.1 uncultured Pseudobdellovibrionaceae bacterium
TGTCGTAGCCGCTCAATTCAATGCTGAATACACCTCTCTTTTAAAAAAGGGCGCGCTCGACGTTTTGCGCGAGGCGGATGTTGAAATCTTAACGGTGGATGTTCCCGGAGCCGTGGAAATTCCGCTGGCTTGCGATTTGTTTTTAACTCATGGCTGCGACGCTGTCGTGGCGATTGGCTGCGTGATTCGCGGCGAGACAACCCATTACGACAGTGTTTGCCGGATGGCCGAAAATGGTGTCTTGCAGGTTATGTTGAGTCATAAAAAACCGATTGGTTTCGGAGTGATCACAACCGAAAATGACGACCAGGCCAGGGCTCGCTGCGGTGGGGCTCACGGGAACAAAGGGGCCGAAGCGGCCCAAGTGGCTCTCGAAATGTTGAACAAAGTCTATGTCTGAAGAGTCTCAGCGCCAAAAACCTGAGATCCCACAAATCCCGAACGAACCTTCCGACGCGCTCTCGGCCATCCGCCTTAAACGCAAACATCGAGAACTGATCCTGATCTTCGTGATCACGTTTTTGAGCATTCTGGCACTCTGGTTTGAAATCCGCCTCATTTCACAGAGCCAACGTCTGCCAATTATTCACAGTCTGTTTTTTTTCGGTTTGGTCAATTTCAATGTCATCTTGTTGCTGCTGCTGATTTTTTTGATCTATCGAAATCTCGGCAAAGTCTTCGTCGAAAAAAAGAGTCGGATCATTGGCTCAAGCCTTAAGAAAAAACTCGTTCTCGCATTTACCGCTTTTAGCTTTGTGCCAGCCGCACTGATTTTCGTGACCTCTTTTTTTTACATCAGCGCGAGCTTCGACAAGTGGTTCAGCAAAAAGGTCGTAAACACATTAAAGTCCTCGACCGAAATCCAAAATGTTTACTTTTTTGAAGCTCGCAAACGAAACTATCACTTTGCTCACACCGTTGCAGAAAATATCAAAAGCCTCGGAACGCGCGAACGGATCAACAGCGCCATCGACGACATGGCTCATGACTATGACTTGGACTTCGTCGAGTACTATCCGTCGCTCCTCTCCGAGCGCACGATTGGCTATGGTGAAGACAGCACCCAGATGGTGTTACCGCCGCTCAGTATTGATTTTTTGCAAAAGGGCTTAAAATCTGGCATCGAAGCCAGCACCATCCACCAGTTTGGGGAAGGCAATTTGATTCGTGTGATGGTTCCGGTTGACGAAAAAAACAACCGGGGGGTGATCGTCGTTTCAACCTTCATTCCTCTCTCACTGGTTTCGCGAATGAACGACGTCACGCAGGCGTACGAAGAGTTTCGCGACATCAATCCCATCGAAGATACGCTAAAATCGATTTTTTTAACGATCTTGTTCTTAATTTCGGGAGTGATTTTATTTTCCAGCGTTTGGTTTGCTTATCAATTGGCCGATCAACTGGCCGTCCCACTGCTGCAACTGGGCCTCGCGACCCGACGAATCGCCGCCGGAGATTACACTGCCCTCAGCGTAAAAACTGGCAATGACGAAATGGAAAACCTCGTCGACAGTTTCAATCAAATGATTAGCAATCTCGAAAAATCTCAACTCGAAGTTCGCGCCGCTA
Organism: uncultured Pseudobdellovibrionaceae bacterium; assembly: GCA_937900305.1. Taxonomy (GTDB): domain Bacteria; phylum Bdellovibrionota; class Bdellovibrionia; order Bdellovibrionales; family Bdellovibrionaceae; genus CALCCV01. The sequence goes on from CALCCV010000480.1 coordinate 1,570, forward strand.
ATCAATCGCTTCAAGAAACGCTTTCGTATATTGAGGTGGTTTTGCGAAACGTTTCGGCCGGAGTCATTTCCGTCGACACCCACGGCCGAATCACAACGATCAACCGTCACGCCGCCGAGCTACTGAAAATTGATCCCGAAATTTTTCTCGGCAACCCCGTCCGTGAACTTCTCACTCTCGAGTACTTCCGCACCTTCGCAGAGCTCATTAAAACAATGCAGGATCAAAGTTTAAGCAGCATCCAACGTGAACTCAACATCAACGTGAATGGCGAACCCCTGCCACTCTTGCTCACCCTCTCGATTTTAAAAAATGACAGCGGCATTGAAATCGGGCGCATCCTTGTATTTGATGATCTCACTCACATCATGAATGCGCAGCGCTCAGCGGCCTGGTCGGAAGTGGCGAGACGTATTGCCCACGAGATCAAGAATCCCTTAACACCGATTCGCTTGGCCGCCGAAAGACTCGAACGAAAATTTGGTGCGACGATTCAAGATCAAGCCTTTATGGATTGCACCCGCATGATCATCCAACAAGTCGAGGATTTGCGAAATCTGGTGAACGAGTTCAGTCAATATGCTCGCCTGCCCCAAGCCAAACCCATCGAAGGCGATCTAAACCGCGCGGTTTCACAGGCCCTGCAGATGTACCAAGAGAGTCATCCTGAAATTCAATTTCAAGTGAGCCTCACCCAGAATCTGCCTCCCCTGCGCTTTGATCATGATCAGATCAAGCGAGTTCTGATCAATCTCCTGGATAACTCGATTTCGGCAGTGACTGAGACCAAAAATCCACAAATCGAAGTGTCTTCTGCGTATGATCCTGACTACAAAATTGCACGATTGACATTGACTGATAATGGCATTGGCATTCCCGCTGATGACCGATTAAGGGTTTTCGAGCCATACTACACCACCAAAGAGAGTGGCACGGGACTCGGGCTCGCGATCGTTAAACGCATCATAGAAGACCACAACGGCTCAATCCGCTGTTTTGGTCACCAACCTCGCGGGACCAAAATGGTGATTGAGTTGCCCCTACCTAACAACACGGTGTGGGCACCGGGACCGGGCTGATCGCCAATGTGAATGGGCCCCTCAGGTCAATTCCCAACCAGGTTGGACGAAAGAATTTCGTTCAAAGAGGAGAAATCCATGAGCTTGCAATTAAATGGTCGCCCCGTAAAAGTTCTCGTTGTTGACGACGAAGCCGCCATTCGCGAAATCCTCGTCGCCTCCCTTAAAGACGAGAGTTATGAGGTTCACAGCGCCCACGACGGCCTGAGTGGGCTCAAAGCCATGCAAGAGTTCCATCCTGACATTGTTTTCTTAGATATTTGGATGCCAGGAAATATGGATGGCTTGCAACTCTTGACCCGCGCCAAAGAGGCCTTGAGCCACACTCAGTACGTGATGATCTCCGGCCACGGCACCATCGACACAGCGGTGAAAGCCACCAAGCTGGGGGCCTTTGATTTTATCGAAAAACCACTCTCCATCGACAAAATCCAAATCATCATTTCAAATATCGTAAACTACATGCAAGAGAAGGACGAAAAAAATGCCTTCTTGAACAAGCTTCGCAAAAATCTGTCGCTCATTGGAGATTCTGAAAACCTGGGCCAGGTTCGCCATCTCATCGCGCGGACAGCTCCGACCCAAAGTTGGATTTTAGTGAGTGGCGAAAATGGCGTAGGCAAAGAGTTGGTGGCACAAAACATTCACTACCTCAGCCACCGAGCCAGTCGCCCATTTGTCGACATCAATTGCTCACAAATTCCCGAAGATCTGTTAGAAGGCGAAATTTTTGGATTTGAAAAGGGAGCTCTTCCGGGTCTGGAAAAAACCCGCTTCGGACGTTTAGACATGGCCAGCGGCGGAACTCTTTACGTTCAAGACATCGCGGCAATGAATCAAACTGTTCAACTTCGATTGCTTCGCTACCTTCAAGAGAAAAAGTATCAGAGGGTTGGCAGCAATGAATTCGTCGACAACGACGTCCGCATCATTGCCGGCAACAGTTTGGATCTCGAAAAAGAAGTGCAAACAGGTTCTTTTCGTGAGGATCTATTTTATCGCCTGAACCTCATTTCTATCAACGTGCCTGCCCTGCGCGATCGAAAACAGGACATACCCATCTTAGTCCAACATTTCAGCGAAATTTTTTCCCGCGAAAGTGGCTATCCGAAAAAAACCTTTTCTGAATCCGCTATTGAGCAACTTCGCAATCACTCATGGCCAGGAAATATCCGCGAACTTCGAAACTTTGTCGAACGCGTTTACATCCTAACACCTGGAGAATTCGTTGATCTCCATGACGTGCGTTTTGCCGGCCTCGTCGACAAAGAGGCCGCCACGATCGTTGAAGACGGCATTTCAAATTTTCGCGACGCACGCGCAAAATTCGAAAAAGAGTACTTAATTAAAAAAATTCAAGACAACAACGGCAATATCACCAAGACTGCCGAGATGATTGGACTTGAAAGAAGCTATTTACATCGTAAAATCAAAGCCTACGGAATTGAGGTCACATGAAGTGGTCAAGAAATCACATCTACACGTTAAAAGAAGCTCCCGGCGATGCCGAAATTCCTTCGCACAAATTGATGGTGCGAGCGGGCCTTATCAAAAAAGTGGCGCCCGGAATTTACACGTACGGCAATCTGGGCCTCCGAGCCATTCGCAAGTTTGAAAACATTCTGCGCGACGAACTTAACAAACGTGGTTCGGTTGAAGTTCTCATGCCCATGGTTCAACCGCGGGAACTTTGGGAAGAGACCAATCGCTGGACCGAAATGGGCGCAGGACTCCTGAAGTTTCAAAATCGCAACGAACACTATTTTTGCCTCGGCGCTACCCACGAGGAAGTGATCACCGACTATGTTCGTCACGACATCAAATCTTATCGGGACCTTCCCCGCGCCCTCTATCAAATTCAAACAAAGTATCGTGACGAGATTCGTCCTCGATTTGGATTGATGCGCTGGCGCGAGTTCATTATGAAAGATGCCTATTCCTTTGATGAAGATCAGCCGGCCGCCCTGAAAACCTACGAGATCTTCTATGAGGCCTACAGAGCCATCTTCAATCGCCTGGGTCTGGACTATCGCATCGTTCAAGCGGACGCCGGTAACATCGGCGGAAGCCAAACCCACGAATTTCAATTGCTCGCCGCAGCCGGTGAAGACGCTCTGCTAGTGAGTGACACAACCGACTTCGCGGCCAACGTTGAAGTTTGCCCGGCCATCGACGCCGAGCCCATTGTTTCCAATGAATCGGAAAAGGTCCTCGAAAAATTTGAAACTCTAAAACAACGCACCATTCAGGACCTTGCTAAATTTACGGGTGTCGAAGCCAAGTTTTTGGTGAAGTCCCTCTTCTTCTCGTCAAACGATGGCACTAATCCAAAAGACAAATCGGTGAAACCCATCGCCGTGCTCTTGCGGGGATCCGATGAACTCAACCCCATCAAGTTAAAAAATCTGCTCGGCCTGACGAATCCACCACCGATGTTAACTGATCAAGAGGTCAGAGAGCTCACCGGAGCATCCCCCGGCTCCTGCGGACCCGTTGGCTTGAAATGTCCAATCTATATGGACCACGGTGTTCAAGGCTTAAAAAATTGGATTGTCGGCGCTAACGAAGACGATTTTCATTTGAAAAATGTCAATCCTGGCCGAGATTTTCAAGTCACTAAAGTTGCAGATCTGCGCCTGGCTCGCGAAGGCGACAAATGTCCTGAAAGCAACGGACGCTTAAAAGCTTACCGTGGCATTGAAGTTGGGCATGTTTTTTACTTAGGTACTAAATATTCCAAAATGATGAATGCCAACTATCTCGATAAGGGCGGAAAGTCCTTACCTCTCGAAATGGGCTGCTATGGAATTGGTGTGACCAGAACCGTGCAAGCTTCGATTGAACAGTCGCACGACGGCGACGGAATCATTTGGCCAAAGGCAATTGCCCCTTACCAAGTGCACATCTGCTTGCTCGATCCGGCTGACGCAAAAGTGAGTGGTTTTGCCGAGCGCCTCTATGAAGAATTGACGGCTAAAGGTTTCGAACCTTTTATGGATGACCGTGACGAGCGGCCAGGCGTCAAATTTAAAGACGCGGACCTTCTTGGATTTCCTCTGCGAGTGGTGGTCGGCGGCAAAGGTCTCGACAACAATCAAATCGAGGTTGTTGAAAGACGCACTAAGACTCAACACAAAGTCTCTGCCACCGAAGTGATGACGACGATCGAAAAACTTTGGCCACAAATCAAATAGACCTTTACGCTATAAGATTGTCTTTGAGCGCACGCAAAAATAATTTTCAAACAGATCGTTGACCGAATCTTTAAAAAGTCCCTATATTTTCTGCGATCGTGAACAATGTGTGAAGCGCTTGACTCACGATCATCAAACAACTCTTCACGGGATGTGGGGAGTCTAGAGGGGGAACATGATAAGGTCGTCAGTCATCGGAGGGATCTCTGCATCCGCTCTGTTATTTTTTGTCTTATCTGCAGCGCAAGCTAAAGACCAACGCATTCTTTTAAAACAAGCCGACTTTGATCCGAAGTCCTTGGGTCAAGCTCACTTTTCAAATGAAGATCGCGCGGTGTTGGGTCTTTACCTTTTGCAATTCAATGAAACGCGGGGTCCGGCCGTGCGAGCCGACATTCAAGCTTCGGGTGGCGAGATCGTCGCCTACATACCGAACAGCACCTTCCTCGTTCGCATCAAAGGTGAAAAGGCCTTGCAACTTGGCTCTCAAGATTCTGTCCGTGCCGTTTTGCCTTACAAACCTGAATACAAAATGCAACGACCCGTACAAGACTTCTTGCGCAACTTAGGCACTCAAAAAACGGGGGAGTTTGTCATTATGGCAACGTCACTCGCTGACAAAGCCGCTGTCGTCGAATTGACAGTGAATTCTGGTGCAACCATTGTCAATCCACAACGTGGTTTTCAATCGTTCATCGCCACTTTGCGGGCCGATCAGATTTTGAAGATCGCCTACAACCGCAACACGTTGTGGATGCAAGAGAGCACAGCTACTGGTTTAGATATGGAAAACGCCCGCAAAGTCGGCGGCACAGAAGCCGTTTCGGCCCGCCTGCCCGCCTTCACTGGCCAAGGCATCATCGGGCACGTGATGGAAGGAGTCTATGACGAGCATCCTGACTTCGCAGCGACGGAGTTTCGCAAAGCCCCGATCGCCATCGGTGACGACACTCCTGATTGGCATGGATCTGCGACCTACGGAATTGTTTTTGGATCTGGTGCTGGTCTCGCAAAAGCCAAAGGGATGCTCCCAGATGCTCAAGGTTATTTCACGAATCGCGAAGCCGTCATGAGCGGTGGAGTGAGTCGCTACGAACTCGTTAAAAATATGATCAAAGATTTCAAAGTCATGTTTCAAACGGCTTCATGGGGCCACACCCAGACTTATGAATACACGGCCGAGTCAGCCGAGATGGACAAAATCATTTTCGATCTCGACATCCCAATCACTCAAAGTCAATCCAATATGGGATCTGTTCAATCGCGACCACAAGCTTGGGCGAAGAACATCATCTCTGTCGGAGCTCTTTACCACTTCAACAACGACGACATGACAGACGACTCTTGGAACTATGGCGGCAGCATCGGTCCATCCAAAGACGGTCGTATCAAACCAGATCTGTCGGCATTTTATGATGAAATCGACACGACTGATTCTGCCAGTGGCTACATGACGGACTTTGGTGGAACTTCAGGCGCGACTCCGATCGTGGCCGGTCACGTTGGTCTCACCATTCAAATGTGGACCGATGGTTTATTTGGCAATGTCTTGGTTCCCGAAGGCGATCGCTTTGCAAATCGACCGCATGCCAGCACCGTGAAAGCGCTGTTGATCAACACAGCTCGCCAACATCAGTTTGAAGGTTTGGCTCATGATCGCACCCGCTCGCACCAAGGCTGGGGTTTTCCAAATTTAGACCGTATGAATTCACAGAAGGATCGTCTTCTCGTGGTCAACGAAGAGCACATATTGAAACAAGGTGAAACTCGCGTTTACAAAGTGACCGTTGAAGCTGGAGAATCCGAACTCAAGGCCACTTTCGTTTCGATGGAGCCTGAAGCCGCTGTTCCTTCAAGCGTACAAAAATTGAACAATATGGATCTGAAAGTGACTTCACCAACTGGCGAAGTGTTTTGGGGCAACAATGGTTTGCTCGAAAGCATGTACTCGAAAGCCGGCGGTGTTGCCAATACCATCGATCCCGTGGAAAACGTTTTTGTGAAAGATCCAGCTGCTGGCGAATGGACCGTTGAAGTGATCGCTTCGGAACTCAACGTGGACACTCACGTTGAAACTCCTGAGATCGATGCCGACTACGCTCTTGTGGTCTCTGGACTCGCTTTGCGCAGCACACCAGTGACAAAACTTCGGCAGTAATCAGAAATAAATCGAACTCGACTCTCGCAGCCAGTTTGGCTGCGAGGCTCTAGCTCCGAGCGCTCAGCGACTCTTTTAAAACTTATCCTTAGATTTAATCATCACTGAAAAGTACATGGGTCCAAATCCGGCCCGGTCGGGTAAAAAAGCATATCCATGTTCAGTCTCTTCCGCCAACGCTTGAATTTCTGGCGTCAACCACCGAATCAAATCTTTGCGCACCCAAATTTCACCGGCTCTGCGTTTTAAAATTTTTGCGACAACCTGATCATTCTCCAAGGAACTCAAGCTGCATGTCGAATAGACCAACCGACCCATCTCTCGAAGGCACAAAAAGGCCGAACTCAAAATCGAATACTGTCTAACGGCCAAACCTTTCGAACGAGCGGGTCGCCATTGCTGCAGCTCCACGCTACTTTGCAAAAGGTGTCGCTCACCCGAACAGGGGACGTCCGCCAGAACTGCGTCGAAAGAGTCCGGCTCTTTCAAGCCATACTTTTGCGCATCTGCACCTTTCACAAATAAAAAATCGCGCTCAGCGCGTGGAAAATATTGGGTCAAAATCCGCTTCAGATTTTCACGACGGCTCGACGAAAACTCGTTCGACACCAATCGTCCCTGCCCCTGCATCAAATTCATCAACAAAAGAGACTTCCCACCCGGAGCGGCGCAGAGATCAACCACATCCATTCCTGGCTTTGGCGCAAGGGCACAGGCCACCTGACAACTCGCCGGATCCAAAATATAGTGGCTCAGCACCGAACCACCGTCCACCTCTCGACGACCAGTGGCCTCACCCTTCTGCCATCTGACGAATCGCAACTCCTCAAATTGAGCTTGAAGCTCGCCTTCTAAATTTTCTAATTTCGCGTGGGGATTGCACCACGCCCACTTGACCGAATCTTTCAGTAAAGCGGCCTTGATCTCCAGCCAGCGAGCACCATAAAAGTTTTCGTAAAATTCATCGAATGTCAAAGTAAGACCTAACGAACTTTGGCTTGCAAAAGATCCAAGAAATGAATAATTCCGACGGGTTTTTTGGGTTGGTTGGAACTCTGATCTAAGACAAACAAATACTGAAGACGAAACTGCTCCATCAAAAACAGCGCCTTTTCTGCCAACTCATTGGCATCGATAATTCGAGGATTTTTGTTCATTAAGTCTTGGGCCGTTCCCGAAAACGGGCTCTGGTCTTTGTCCAACTTTCGCCGAATGTCTCCATCGGTAATGACACCCAACAAGTTCTCTTCAGGATCGAGCACTCCGACCACACCGCGAACATCTCGGTGGGTCATCATGGCAAAAACATCCTTCATTGGACTTTCGGGTTTCACAAAGGGCAGACCCTGGCCCACATGCATGAAGTCTTTCACCCGTTTCACAAGTCGAAAGCCGAGACTTCCTCCTGGATGCAAAACCGCAAAATTTTCCGCCTTAAAACCACGCCCTTCTAAAACTGACATTGCAATTGCGTCACCCATCGCCAACGCCGCTGTGCTGCTTGCCGTTGGAGCAATCCCCAAGGGACAGGCCTCCTCCGCCACCTTTACATTTACGAAAATCTGGGAGCTGCGACCGAGCAAACTCTCAACCTCTCCCGCTAAGCCAATCACGGGCACGCCAATGCGTGCACAGTGCTCCATGACGATACCCAGTTCCGCCGTATGTCCACTGCTTGAAACTGCCATCACCACATCTTGGGCACTAATGATTCCCAAATCACCATGGCTCGCTTCGGCGGGGTGCAAAAAAACAGAAGGAGTTCCCGTCGAAGAAAACGTACTCGAAATTTTTCGAGCAACGTGTCCCGATTTCCCCATTCCCGTTAAAACCAATTTTCCACTGCATGCTAAGATGGACTCGACGGCTCTGACAAAGTCATCGTTCACCCATTTTTTTAAACTCAAAATGGACTGGGCTTCGATATCTAAAACTTTTAGCCCTTGGAGAATGATTTTTTCTTTATTCAGCATACATCACCAGTTTCCTAGAAATATTTAGACATGCACGGAAGATTTTACGCGTCTCACACTCTCCGCGCGAGCCACTCGGGCTTTCGCCTTAGTTCGCGCCGTTGGCAACTGCTTGCCAGTTTCGTCTTGGCGATTCAATGACGCCTTCACAAAGCTCGCAAACAAAGGATGTGGATCCACTGGCTTCGATTTGAATTCAGGATGAAACTGCACCGCCACAAACCATGGGTGATCTGGCAACTCAATCACCTCGACTAAATCACGATCAGGATTGATCCCGGCAATTTTCATTCCATGCTTTTCAAACAGACCTTTGAACTTGTTGTTAAATTCATAGCGATGACGATGTCGTTCGTGAATGATGACTGACTTATAAATTCGGTGACTCAAGCTCTCTGCCGAAAGCTTGCAGGCGAATGATCCCAAGCGCATGGTCCCACCTTTATTAGTGATTCCCTTTTGCTCCATCATCCAGTCAATCACAAAACTTCCCCGCGCGTTGGGACCTACAAACTCCCGCGAGGTAGCATCTTTAATACCACAGACGTTGCGGGCAAACTCAATGGCCGCCAGCTGCATTCCAAAACAGATTCCAAAAAATGGAATCTGCTTTTCACGCGCATAACGAATGGCCGCAATTTTACCCTCCACACCGCGACTGCCAAAGCCACCGGGAACCAAAATCCCGCCCACATCAGCCAGCGCGTGTTGAACATTTCGATCATTCAACTTTTCAGAATCAACATAAACGATGCTCACCTTGCAATTATTTTTAATGCCGCCGTGGACAATCGCTTCGTGCAAACTTTTATACGATTCCTTTAAGTCGACGTATTTACCGACGATCCCGATCTGCAATGTGTTTTCAGGTTCTTTGAGAGTCTTCACAATGTGCGACCACGCCTTTGTATTAGGCTTATCACCCTTCAGACCCAGTCGATTTTGGATTAGCTCATCAAACTTCTCTCGATGCAAAGCAAGCGGAACTTCATATATCGTTGACGAATCCTGTGCAGCAATAACCTGTTCAGCTTTTACGCTGCAAAATAAGGCGATTTTAGCTTTTAAAGATTGATCAATGAGCTTTTCAGATCGGCAGACCAAAAAATCTGGCTGCAAGCCCAGCGCACGCAACTCTTTGACCGAGTGTTGAGTTGGTTTGCTTTTCAATTCGCCGGCTGCCGCAATGTAGGGAACGTAGGTGACATGCACCAAACAGCAGTTTTCGAATCCCACATCAATGCGCATTTGGCGAATCGCTTCCAAAAATGGCTGACTCTCGATATCCCCAACGGTACCGCCGATTTCGACAATCACGACCTCTGCCCCCTGGCCGGCCTCGAATGTGCGAACTTTGATTTCATCCGTGATATGAGGAATCACCTGGACGGTTCCACCGAGATAATCTCCACGGCGTTCACGCGAAATCACAGTGTCATAGATTTGCCCAGTGCTAACACTGTTCAATCGAGTCATGATCGACGAAGTAAATCTCTCGTAATGGCCCAAATCCAAATCTGTTTCGGCACCATCTTCTGTGACATAAACTTCGCCATGTTGAAATGGAGACATCGTGCCAGGGTCGACGTTCAGGTAGGGATCAAACTTCATGATCGTCACCTTGAAACCGCGGCCTTCTAGCAAAGTGCCAAGGCTCGCCGCCGTCAGCCCCTTGCCAATTGAGGAGACAACCCCTCCGGTGACAAAGATGAACTTTTGTTGGAGAGACTTTTTCGTCGACTTTCTCGTCGAAATCACGCGCGCACGTCCCCGTTCCTTCATCACCCAACCTCCTCAAAAAAACAATCCCTCATCATAGGCTTGTTAGAGGTGTTTGGTCGCCTTATTTTGCGGTGCTCTGAATCGATTTCAAGCCACGAAATTTTTATTAAATTTCTCGCGAGCCCGACAGAATCGCTTCAACAACCTCTACATCTTCCGGCGCATCCACACCCACTGGCTGATAACTTCCCTCAAGCACCTGGATGGGAATGCCTAAATAGAGGGCGCGCAATTGCTCTAACGATTCGGCCTGCTCAAGCCAAACTGGTGCCTGAGCACACAGGGCCTCCAAAGTGTCTCGACGATAGCCGTAAATTCCCACGTGCCGAAGGGCCTTCGCGCCGGAAACTCCATTGAAATCAAGACGTGAAAACGGAATGGGAAATCGACTAAAATAAATCGCCTCGCCACGAACGTTCGTTAAAACTTTAACCAGGTTCATCTCACTCACATCTGTTGCCCGCAAAGGATGAGCCCACGTCGCCATCCGAACACGAGAATCCCTAAATTTTTGCGCCAATTCCTGAATCATCGCCGGCGGTAAAACGGGCTCGTCCCCCTGAACATTGATAACAACGTCCCACTCCAAATCCTTAAGGCCCGCCCATATTCGATCAGTGCCTGACTCCCAAGTCGTCGCTGTCATCACGACCTGCCCACCAAAGT
>CALCCV010000481.1 GCA_937900305.1 uncultured Pseudobdellovibrionaceae bacterium
CCTTCAGATTGGCTTCGTAAAGAAGATTTTCGGCGGTGGTGTAGCGCAGGATGTAGTGATTGCGAACTTTCTGGAAATTTTCTACTTGTTGGGCATAGGTGGTCATCAGATCCTTGTGAACCTTTTGAAGGGCGTTGTCTAAAACTGCCGAATGAATCAATTTGCGAAGGCGTTTTAGGTCGAATGGCTTTTCGAGAAAACCAAAGACATTGCTTTCAATGGCCTGGATCGCGTGGGCTTTTTGCGCATAACCAGTGATCAGAATGACCGACGAGTCGAGGCCGAGACCTCGTATTTTATCGATAAATTCCAACCCGTTGAGATGGGGCATCTTGAGGTCAGTGACGATGACCTGGGGTGGTTGCACGCCTGAAATTTCCAAAACATCGAGAACTTTTTGACCTGACTCAAAAGTCTCGACGGCGAAATCTCTTTTCAAGAAGTCGAGGTAGGTTTCCGCCAGATCGGCTTCATCGTCGACGATCCAAATTCTATCTAGTCCCAATCCCGTGCCGATCTCCATAGTTCACAGCTCCCTCAGTCCGATCTCACTTCATATCCTGAAGGCAAGAACTTCCAAATTTAACTGTGGGTTAATTTTTGTTAACTCTTTGGACTTTTCGATTTCTTTCGCCGTCGTTAGAGCGATGATGAGAGGTCGAAATCAGGGAGCAAGAATGGCAAATGCGGCATCGGTCAATGAGGGGCGGCGGGTGGAAGAACTTCATTCTTACCAAATTCTGGACACTGCCTTCGATCGCTCTTACGACGAGCTCGTGGCACTTGTGGCTTCCCTCTGTGGGGTTCCGATGGCAGCTATTTCGTTGATTGATGAACACCGCCAATGGTTCAAAGCTCAGGTTGGATTTCAAGTTCGTGAGACACCACGTGAAATTTCGTTTTGCACTCACACCATTCGCCAGGATGGACTTTTTGTTTTAGAGGATGCCTCTTTGAACCCTGATTTTTCGAAAAACCTTCTCCTGGTGAATTCAAATTTAAGGTTTTACGCAGGCTATCCTCTGACGACTCCAAATGGACTGAACATCGGTTCGCTCTGCATTTTGGACTCTGTCCCTCGCCAGCTGACGGAAGTGATGGCGAAGACTTTACCGGTCATTGCCCGAACCGTCATGACTCAGTTGGAGCTTCATCGCAGCCACAATCGGCTTGCGGAGTCATTGCAAGTTCAAAACGGTCAGGAAAAAAAACTTCGGTCGGTGAACCAACAGCTCGAAACGCTCATCAATCATGTTCATCGAGGAATCATCGCCGAAAACGAAGATGGCCTGGTGGATTTCGCGAACGATCTTTTTTGTGAAATGTTCCAGCTCCGAAAGGGCGAGGTGATTGGCAACTCCGGGGCTGGTGTTTTGGAAAAATGCAGCCATTTTTTTTCTGCACCTTCGCGTCCCGAATCTCTTCTGGCTGGTGAACTTCGAAAACCGGTTCTTAACGAAGAGCTGATCTTGCGTGATGGGAGAGTTTTAGAGCGGGATCGAATTCCTTTGGAAATTTTGGGTTTCTACAACGGTCAGGTCTGGATTTTTCGTGACGTCAGTGAAAAACGAAGAATGCAGGCGGTGATAGAAGAACAGCAGCTGCGCATTGCAGAGACCGCCAAATTGACAGCCCTCGGTGAAATGGCCGGAGCTTTGGCCCATGAAATCAACAATCCCATGGCGATCATCCAGGGTCGCATCGACCATTTGCTCGAACTCGCTCAGAGTTCGGAGCTCACCCGTGCCGAAGTGATCACCTATGCTGAAATCATTCGAGGAGTGGTCAAGAGAGTCACTAAGATTGTCAGTGGCCTGCGGTCGTTTTCACGCGACGGAGAGGGCGATCCACCGGAGTTCATTTTAGTCCAAGATTTGATTTTAGATACACTCGTATTTTGTCGCGAAAAATTTAAAAGCCATGGCGTCGAGCTCAAGGTCCATTCCATTGCCGACGACGTGCGGGTGCTGTGTTCGCAAGTTCATATTTCGCAAGTGTTGCTGAATTTATTGAATAACGCCTTCGATGCGGTTGAAAATCAATCTGTCAAGAAAGTAGAAGTTTCTGCCGTCGTGAGCAAAACACACGTCGAAATTTCAGTTGAAGACAATGGCCCCGGACTTTCTAAATCTGCTCAGGAGAAACTGTTTACTCCCTTTTTCACGACAAAAAAAGTCGGGCGCGGAACGGGCCTGGGGCTCTGCATTTCAAAACGGATTATGGACTTGCACTCTGGTCATCTTGACCTTGTCACCTCGCCGGGTCAGACGATTTTCACTCTCCGGTTGCCGTTGCGCTATCAATAGTGGCGGCAATGAAGAGGCGCAAGGAATGGACCTAGGGAATGAGCCTAAGGAAGAATGAGGAGCGTCTTGCCCAAATCGGTTCCGTTCAGCTATAAAGACGGCGATGCGCTCGACGAGATGGAGAGTCATTTGAAAAAAATATCGCCGGTGATTTTAGGACGGGGTCGAGCTGGTCTCGCCATTGCAAAAAGTTTTGCGAACCTCAAGTTGCTACATCCGGAATGGCCGTTGGCAGATGTGCAATGGCTCAAAAGGGATTTGCCCCTCGCCGATCAGCTGAGGGTCTTTGAAAATCCTCTCCTCGCGATTGCAAATCCTCCTGGCTTGCATGCCTCCTCAATTCTCGAAGCTCACAAGGCCGGCTGCATCGGCATTCTTTGTGAGAAGCCAGCTTGTGTAAGCGAACATGAAATCAAAGCCCTGCGAGAAGTCAAAACTCCCACAGCCGTTTTTCACGTTTATCGTCAGATGTGGGGACCCCAGACTCTGCGCAAAAAAATCAGCGAAAACTTTTTTGGCGAAATTATTTCGGTGGAAGGTCGTTGTTGGCAATCGTCGACAGCGGCTCGGGCTTTACAGCTGAGGAAAGGTGAGGGCGCAGACATTCAAAGTTGGAAGAATGACCTTCGGCTTTCGGGGGCGGTGGATGTCTATTTGGATTTAGCGACGCACTGGTTGGATCTCGCGAGTTTCTTGCATGGGTCTTCGCCGACCGAGATTCGCGGCTGGCGTTCGTACGTGAATGCGGAGACGCCGCATCGAGATTCCCACGTTCAGGTGATGGTCAATTTTCCGCGTGGGCAAAGGGCTTTTGGTTCGATTTCTAAAACGGTCCACGGGACGGGCAATGATTTTGAAATTCATATTTTAGGTTCTCTGCGAAGTGCGACCTGGAGGTTTCACGAACCAGATGTTCTGCACATAGGTGAAGGCCGAGAACGAACAACCTGGACTCGAAACACCAATGACCTAGGATCTCAACAGCCCGCCTTCCACGCCACCGGTTGGCTGGAGGGGTATATTGAAATACTAAGGCAAATGATACTTAAAATTGAAAATCCAAAGCAGCAAGAAAAATACCCAACGCTGACAGAACAATTGGATCTGTTGCAAGCCATGACTCAGACAAAATGGCAGGACTAGGGCGCTTTTGACAACACTTGTCCCGTAAGAAGTTCTAGAGCAGCACTCCCAGGCTCAGCTCACCTTCCGTCTCTGATTCGGTCGTACTGACTCCCAACGCAGACGTTTTGGCCGTAGTGTAGTTTGCACCGATACCGATGTGCCAGCGATCAGACCATTGTTTTTTGAGGCTGAATTGCGCTTGGGTGATAGGGCCGTAGTCGATGAGCTCATAGGATTTTGGCATCCAATAATTCAGGCCAATTTCGAAGTGAGTGACATATTTTTGCCAACTCTCCGGAGCTCGGTACCAGCCAAGATATGAGGCGCCAGTGTGGAGTTGCGAAGCCTGGAGCACTTTGACATTGATGGAATTGACACCGAGGCCGATGTAGTGGCCCGTCTCTTGGAAAATAAATCCACGGGGAAATCGTAAGTAATAAATACCTTTGATTTGGCTAGCGTCTGCATTCGTCGAATAGGCAAGGTGGAGCATCGAACGCAGATACTCCCAATCGCCGAGCCATGAGTTCCAACTCCAAAACAACTCAAGAGAGTTCCGAAGTTTTTTTCCTTGAGCCACTTGGGCCTCGACGAGAAGTTGACGAGCCCGTTCTAAATCCATGGTCAGGCGGGCTTTGGCATCGACAGGGTCGGTGACATTCAAAGATCGGGTGCTTATTTTTTCGACGGGTATGGGAGGCCAGCTCCATTGCCACTCGCCGTCACGAAGATCTGCGGAAGATCCTTTTTGAAGTGGAGCTAGTTTCAAGTTTTGAGAGGATTTAAAAACAACCGTAGGTCTTTGCGAATAGGTTTTTGCCAAAGGTGGGTGTAAAATTTTGGGTCTGAGCGCAGGATCCGGCAAAGTTTCGGATTTCAAAAATAAATCGACGATAAGACCGAGTCCCGCCGACGACTGAAATATGACCTGCGGATTTTTTCGGGGCACGCGAGTGAGCCATTTGCCATTTGAAAGAAGTTCGCTAGGGGGCGAGAACGTCGGAGAGTTAGTGATGAGTCGAAAGAGATCTTGGTCGCGACTCTGGGTGATTTCGAGTGTGTCGAGATCTTGTTTGCCAATCTCGAATTGAATGTGCATCGGGCCCGATTGCGCGGCAATGAGGGCCATATCGGCGGTGTTGTCGAGCACGAGTTCGCCGAGTTCGGGGCTTTGGTCGCCATTGATAAAGATCTTTGGCGTCGTGTCCGTTTTTGAAAGGTCAAATCGCCTTAAGCAATAAGACCACCGAGAGCCCTCTTTCATGGTGCCGAGACAAACTGAATAAAAGTTATTGGATTTGAACCACTCTTCCTCTTCGTTTGTCAGTGGGATCAAAAGGTCGGTGGATTGACTGCGATCTTTTTCGGAGATTCCCAGTTGCCGGGTGAACAGTCGTTCTCCTTGAGGCGTTAGAACCCAAAATTTTTCGGCCCGATGGCCTGGCGCTGGCTGGCACCACGTGAATTCACTTTTGGCGACACGAAACTCGCACGGCATTTTGAGTGGCCATTCCTGCTTTGAAAGCAGAAGCTGCGAGTCTTTGATTTGATAGCTCACTTTTTGCGGCAGAACTTGAATCAAACTTTTATGGGGCTCCAGAAAAAATTCGGGAGTTTGTGAACTTGAACCTGTTTGAGCCAGAGCCAATGGGGCTAGCTGCAAAAAAATAAAAAGATGGAGTTTTAAGACACTCATCGCGCCGCCAGGGATGTGCTTGTGGTCAGCTTTTGAACACTGGCGGTGTCTTCACCTCGCTGGATAGCGTCGACCACAGAGGTGGCGAGGGTCATCTTCGTTAGAAAATCAGTTTGTCCTGGAATAATGATGCGCCGAGGATGATTTCGCCAGGCTTCTTTCACGCGCTGATTGAGTGTCACAGCTTCTGAAAAAGATTCTGTGCGAATCGGATTTGTTTCGTCGTAATCTCCCATGGGAGCCGTGTCGAGGTGAATCACCCAATGATAGCGATCTAATTCATGCTGCGCGGTGGTCCCCATCGTTTCAAAAAAATTTTCCTCCGAAGAGGGCCAGTAGGCCACGGAGTCCAGGGATCCGCGATCACAAATCATCAATGGTCGTAAACGGCTGACGCGATAAAATTCTTCTAGATTCAGCTGCACATGGTAAATCGTGGTTTGAACACAAATCCTCGCCTCAGGAGTTTTCCCGCGCGGAAAGCCACCGCGATACAAAATCGAAGCGGCTTCGGGAACAATCGTAATGTCCTTGGCGAATTCGCGTTTCAAGGATTCAAGCAGGGTGGTCTTGCCGCCTGATGGGCCACCTGTGACTGTGATCTTTGTGCACTTCATCTTTCCATCATAAGAAGTAACGCAGGCGGAAGGCAAGAGATGAGAGCATTAACAATAAAAATCGCTCAAGGCCCCGAGCTGGCAAATGCCAAGGCTTCGTGCGCATTCGATCGTTCACCCACTCCTCGTGAATTCTTTCGATGGCTGCGGGCTCATCGTCAGCAGAAAAAACAACCTCGATTTCAAGATCATGCAGCAAAGAGCGATGGTTGAAATTAAAGGAGCCAAGCTTTGCCCAATCATCAATCAAAAGATACTTAGAGTGAAGAATCCGACCTTGATATTCCAAAACTTGAACGCCCCGTTTGCAAAGGTTGTGCAGCATTCCCAAGCTAGCCAGTTTGACAATCGGCACGTCGGATAAGCCAGGAATTAGAATTTGAACATCAAGGCCCCGGCGGACGGCTTTGGTCAACGATCTCAGGATGCGACGTTTGGGCAAAAAGTAGGGACTGACGATATAGATGCGATGAGTGGCCTTGTGAATTTTCATCGCCACTTCTCGATAGTTCATGACCCGCGAACGGCGAGCGTTGTAAATGCGGAAAACACTTCCAGGCAACCGATAGAAACGGTCCCACCGACGGAATTTCTTTTTTTGCCAAATCCAATCGAAATGCAATCGCGCCAATCTCAAAACAGCAAGCCGGCGCACCTCTAGTTTGACAGCAAAGTCCTTCCAGGCCTTTTCTTTATTGAGAAATTCACTGTGCACATGAGTCCAGTTTTGGCTGCCGATAAAGAGGAATTGGTTGTCGACGAGTAAAGTTTTTTTGTGATCGCGGCGGTTGTAGCGGCCAAGGACAAAGGAAACGGGAGCTTTAAAATTCCAGTTCTCTTTGTGAAAGAGTTCACGCAGCTTGGGAACCGGTTGATAGATCAAAAATGGGATCTTGCGTTTGAGAAATTCTTGTTCGAGAACATCTTGGTCATTAAGGCTGCCGATGCCATCGAGGATCACCCGGACTGCCACACCACGAGTGACGGCTTGACCCAATTCGCTGAGCAAAATTTCTGTCAGGGCATCCCAAGTCAATATATAAACTTCGAGGTCAACGCTGTGTTCAGCTCGGCGAACAGAGTCAATAGCCGAGGTAAAAAACTCATGACTTTGGGAAAAAAACAAAACTTCGCGCCACGGTGACAACACATTCGGTGAAAGATTTTTTTTTGCAGAAAGGTCCTGATCATTCATGATGCGTTGCTCGCCCATCGACAGTGCGTCTATTCGTCCCTGACAATCGAGACTATGAGAGCTTTGTCACGCAGGCAAGTGATGGTTGTTTTGTTCGCGTTATCCATTTTTACGGGTTGGCCAGCGTCGAGTGCGCAAGCCAAGGTCGCCTATTTTGGTCACCGAGGAACCCAGCACTTCCAGTCGCAAGTGAAGCCCCTCTTCAGCGCGCACTCAAAATGCTCCCAATGCGCGGTCGAAGACTTCTCTGCCTTTGACGAAAAGTCTTTTACAGAGCAGTCGACCTCTCAGCGAGAGATCAATTTGCTGGCGAAGATGAAGACCGTGGGTAGCGGATTTGACGTGGTTTATTTTGATTTCAATCTGCGCAATTCAGAGGGGCTCAATCCTCATCGCGAACTCCTTCAATCCTGGTTTAAGAGCGGCAAAATTCTCATCGCCAATGCCGGAGTCGCCGGTGAAAATGAACCAACTTTGCCATTGAGCCGAACATTTTTAGGTTCCGTGAAGGGTGTCATTTTGTTGGGTGAGCTGATGGAGCGAGATCGTCTTTTGACACGGTCATTCTACGGCCCTGAAATGCTAACGGCTTTGCGTCCCAGCAAAGAACAGCTCAGGCAGGGAGTGATGCCCTGGATTTTTGCAAGCACCATGACCGGCGTTGCCCAAAAGAAATCCAATGAGACTTGGGTTTCAGAATTCGAAAACAAAAAACGCGGCACTCGCAAGCTGTGGCTTGATCTCGATGATCTTCTTTAGAAGCCCTCTTTAGAGTTTCTTTAGGATCTCATTAAATTTCAATGAGATTTGGTTTAACGACTTGGAAAAATCACGATGCGTTCCCACTCCGACGACGGGATGAGTTTTCGCAGACGCTGGTAGAGGTTTTCGAGGCCGCCGCCTCCGTAGCGACTGGAGAGATGGATCAGAAGTATCTTTTCGCTCTCGATGTTTTTGAGTTCTGGCAGAAGCTCGAAAAGGTGTGTGTGACCCCATTTGCGCGCGTGTTCGACGGATTTAACGTCGTCAATGTAAGTGCTTTCCATACATAAAACACGAGAGCGCCGAACCCAATCTCGCGAATACAAAAATTCAATCTGTGTATCACCAGTGAAACTAAATGCCGGAACTTGCGTGATATCATCAATCTCTTGGCCCTCGGCCTTCAGATGTGCCAGCGAAGAGGGATCGCGACCGATGAATTCCGCTTTGAGTTTCTTTTTCTGTTCAAAGACGGTGTAGCCCAGAGAAGGAATTCGGTGGACCGTCGGGAAAGCTTTCACGAAATGACCTTTGTTCAAAAAAATCTCTCGATCGGGTTTCATCGCATGAAGTTCATAGGAGTATTGGTGATCTTCAATCTTTTGCCACAACGCTAAAATCTCTTCCATCGGCCCGACCAAGTCCGTTGGCATATAAACTTGAGCGGGGCCATGCGAATTCATATTTTTTTGAGAAATTAAATATGGCAAACCGCCGGCGTGATCTTGATGGCCATGAGAGAGAAAGTAATGATTGTATTTAAATGAAAATGGCAGGGCTTGAGCCACATCAAAACAAACGCTCAACTGGGGCAAGCCAATGGCGGTGCGAACTCCTGATAAACTCAAACCTTCAAATTGCAGGCCGGCCAGCGGAAAGTTGGCCCACTCGAGTCCCGCTTTCCTGACTTGCAATGGATCGAGAGAGAGCGATGTCGGGCCGCTCATAGAAGCAGTGATTTCGCCATGAGATCGTGACCAAGCCAAACCACTGGCTGCTCTGCCAGCCCGGCATCGGCGAGCATGGCGAGGCCACATCCGCGAAAGACCGTTTCACTCAAGTCGGAAGTGATCAACTGCTTCGGCGATTCATGGCAATCAATCAGTGCTTCAGAACATGCGAGCATCTGATCGAGCTGCTCTTTGCTAGAGTGCTGAGGCCATTTGTCGAATTGGCAATACTCCTTGGTCAGTGGACTTTGAAAATAAGCGGTGCTGAGTTGTTTGATTTTTTCAAATCCCGAATCGGCCTTCAGGCGAGTTTTACAAAGCTTCAAGAGGGCTTGGGCGGCCGGCGCTGAGTTCGATTCTTTTTCGACGGCGAAGAGCAGTGGGTATAACGACACTTCAACGCCTTGGAAAATAGAACTCGAATTGGTCAGAATTTCGGGACAATTGTAGACTGCAGTTTTAATTCCTTGAGAGTGATACTCTCGACTGATGTCTTCGAGTCGGCGTTTGGCCCAACCCTGAATGTAGGGAGTGTAGGTCTGCCATTGGTAAGATCCATTGAACCAAATCTCAGTCCCATGATAACCGTAAGCCACGTAAGACACCTGATGACCGCGGGCTTGAACTTTTTCGCGCACGTCTTGGCTGAGCTGAATCAAGTGACGAAGTGTTTCGGCGGTGACGTCAAAAAAGCTGAGAGAGCAAAGCTTTCCGATGTCTGAGTCCCATAGGTCTTTAGAGGGCAAGTAGCGATCGCCAACACCCTTGAAAGCTCGGTTCATCAAAGGCATAATGATCTTAGCGCGCGGCACCCCGCCGGCCATTAAGTGGGCGAACAAAACATTTCCGTCGGCGGGCAGGTGAGGTTCAAGCTCCTTCATAAACTGCGTGACGTTGTCGCGAAATCTTTGCGTTCCTTTTTTTTGACTCTCTTCAATGGAAGAGAAATCCAGTTTCGCTGTTTGCCAGTCTGGCAGTTTGATATCTTTCAATTGTTCGATGGGTGTGCGGCCTTGAGAGTCCGGTTCCATATCGAATCCAGCCTCCAGAGGCACGTTGATAAATGGTTGTGGAATCCCTTGAATCTCTTCGGCCGTCAGGGCGCGGAGTTGGCCATTTTTTTCACGTCGACCGACGGTGGCTCTAACAATTTTTACGCCTGCTTTTTCGGCGGCTTCCACCAAACCGTTGGCGTATCCACGGTTGAACAACTCACCAAATAAAACCAGGACGTCACCTCGACCAAAACTTGGTTTCGCGGGGATCTCTCGAAGTGGAAAAAAAGATTTCATTGATTCTCCGAAGAGCTCATCCCAAGAGCTCAGGCTATAAAAAAATATACAAAAAAATATTCAAAAAAATATACAAAAAAATATACAAAATCAAAAAATCAAGCTAGCCCAAAATCAATCAAAGAGCCACTCAAAAACGGGAGATTTTTTTGCGCATCGTAAGTCTTGTTCCCTCATGGACGGAAACACTTTTAGAGGCTGCGCGCAGTGAACGCCATATCGAAGTGGTGGGTCGAACGCGTTTCTGTGTTCACCCGCAACCAGAGTGCAAAGACGTTCCCGTCGTCGGCGGTACCAAAGATGTTCATTGGGATCGAGTCGTAAATTTAAAGCCGGATCTCCTGCTCTTAGACCAAGAGGAAAATCCCAAATTCATGGCTGAGGCTTCGCCAGTGCCGTGGCTGGCCACTCACGTCACCAGCCTAGAAAGTTTGCAGGACGAGTTGGGTCGTCTCAGTTGCCATTTACAAAGTGAAAGTTTTCGGCGCTGGACTGAGGAACTGCGAACTCTCCGCGCAGAGGCGGCGACCGGCTCGCTCACACTGGCGTCGACTCATCCATTTTTTGAAACTCTTGGGTTGTTAAAGTCAGCAGCGGCACAGCTCCTGCCCCCGGCCTATGTGATTTGGCGAGATCCTTGGATGGTTGTGGGGCCCACAACATTCATCGGCAGTGTCTGGCAACATTTGGGCGTGGAGTTGAGTGTACCGACAGGAGATGAGCAGAAATATCCTGAAGTGTCAGAAGAGTTTTTAAAAAGTCATTTCTGCCTATTTTCTTCAGAGCCATTCCCCTTTGCCCGCCACTGGTCGCACCTGCAGAAAGAGTTCTCTGGCGCGCTGGTCGACGGAGAAAGCTTCAGCTGGTTTGGCATACGCACGTTGAGATTTTTGCGAGAGCTTTCCACTCGACCTTAGGCCGAAGCTCAGCACGGAAACGCGAAGCTGGGAAATTTCCTCGACCCTCCGAGGTGTTACGGGTTACTATGAGTTTGGAGTTAAAATCGCATGGAAGTGTTCCTGTTTCCGCTCGTCAACGTCACACTTTTCCCAAAGACGACAAAACCTCTCAATATTTTTGAGCCTCGTTACATTGAAATGATTTATAAGAGCATGGAAACTTTGACTCCAATCGCAATTGGTTTCATCGAAGATCCTGCGCAAGTGAGTCGCGTCGTTCCCGGCAATCGAGTGAGTTTCGTTCGGGAGGTCTGCGGGTACGGTCAGCCCCAAGTTGTCGAGCGGCGAGACAATGGAACCCTTCTCATCTTTGTGACGGGCCAAGGCAAGGTGCGGTTGGGTCCTGTCGTCGACAAACCCTTGCCATTCTTAGTTTGCGAGGCGGAAAAGGTGGAAGAGAACATTGCGCTCAGTGAAAAGTCGAGCCAACGTTTAGAAACGCTTCAGCAGGTTTTATCTCGTTGGATTCAATCGCATGTTCCAGATCCTCGTCAGCGCGAAATTTTCTCCCGCAATCTCAAAGGCCCCGAAGAGATTGTCGGTGCGGCGGGGGCTTACCTGGTGAAGGATTACGACATGCAACAGCTTCTGCTAGAGATGCCTGATCTTGATTTGAAAGTGGATATGCTCTTTAGACTCTTCGAATCGAATGAATTTGCAGTTTGAGCATTGATCTCTGTGCGAATTTCCCTTAACCTATCCAGCCATGAAAAACGACGATCAAAAAAAATCAAATTCCGCAGGGTCTTCAGAGGCTGAGGGTGGAGCAGAGAGAGAGGCAGAGCAAGAGATCGCGAAAGAGCTCAATGCCCTCAGCCGTGCGCTCATGAATGTTCATCGATCTTTGTTGCGCTTCCAAAAGGAAGTTTACGAGGGACTTGAAGGTGTGCCCCTCACTCCCTACAATGTTTTAAACTTATCGCTCACTCACCCGGATTTTGAATGGCTCCGAATGCTGTCGACCCTCATCGCGAAGATAGACGAAACAGTGGACGAAGACGGCGCTGTGCTCGCTGATTTTCAGCCAGAGGTGACGGCCACCCTGCGCGCGATTTTTATCGATGAAACGCAACACGTGACATTTAAGAACCGCTTCAAGCTCGCGTTAGCGAGTGATCCCAGTCTGTATCTCGAGTTCTCAGAACTTCGCAAATTTTTGCCCAAATGAAAGCCACCTGCCGAGGGTCTTTCTATGGCATCTCACTTCATCACTTCGCGAACCAGTTGCAGGAGGTCTTCAGACTCCTGGGTGGGCGCTAGCGAAAGGTTGGGCAAAGATTGCGCGAGCGCCCTTTCAAAGGATGCAGAGTCAGCAAGTACGTCCATCATTTCCAAGCTCAATGTGGATGTCAAAAACGCAATTTCAGCGGCTTCATAAGGAGCTTGCAAACTGTTGGCCGTGGCTTCGGCGCGTTTTTGAATGGACAGCAAAAATTCCCGAATGGGTTTTGCGGCCTGGAGACTCCGCTCTTGCTTTGCGAGGCTCGCGCGATTGAGGTCCTGTTGAGTGGTATTTTCGGCGGCGATATTTAACGTGTCCGTTTGCAGCTGGATCATGGCTTCCACTTGGCTATCGAGTTTCGGGATTAATTTTGTTTTCACTTCATTCACGATATCAAGATGGGCCGCGATCAAGGTTCGAATAAGAAGTGTATAGGCCCCGAAATACTTTTTTTGCGCCAATTCCGAAGTGGAATTGCGAATGCCATCATTGATGAATTGAACAAGACCATTTAAATTTTGATAGGCTGAAATGATTTCGGCGACCTGAGAACCCGTCGGCGAATAAATCAAAGTGGTCGCGTGCAGATTCAATTGCTCTTCCGAGAGACCATTGAAAGCTGGCAGCTCACGCATTTCGCGGATGAGATCGCCTTTGACTTGAGTCAAAACTGTTTCTGTTAAGCTTAAAGACTTTTTCTTTTTCCGAAGAGAAGCTTCAAACTGATCTTTTGTACAATTTAAAATGTAGCAGAATGGATTTAAATTGCTCACAGTGGTCGGGGCTAAACTGCTCTCGACTTCAATTTCAGAAATTTTCGATTTTTCGTTTTCGATACTTTGAAGAAGTTGGACAGCTTGTTTTTGAAGTTCACTCAACCTTCCGGAGCCGATCGTTGACATGAGGCCGATGATCTCCTTGTCGAGCCATTTTCGTTGTCCTTCTTTATCTAGCCAAAAAAGACTTTTAAGCTGACCTTGGCTGCGATTGGCGAGGCGAATTTTCTCAAATTGTTTAGCCGTAGATTCTGATCTTTTAACCAACTCGGCGACGGCCCACTCATTGCTAAATTTGGTTTCGTCGGCTTTGATTGTTCCGCTTGCGAAGCAAACAGCTGTGAAGCTCAAAGAGAGAATCAGGACATTCCATTGCGGTTTTAAAGTTTCCATGAAATTTTAGATACAATAGATGTGCCAAGATAAGTCGGTCGATCGAGTTTACAGAGAGTGAAGGTGCGGGCTCTCTGTCAAACTTCTGGGCGTCTGATTTAAAAATTGAGCTTGGCTTTTTTTGACGAAAAGTTTGGCCAAGTGGCGTGGTCCCAAAAAAGTGGTCATGTGAATTTTCAGGATCCAATCCATCGTTCCGTCGATCATCGGGCGATAATCAGTCGATAGGTTTATGGTTTGCTGGAGTGATGGCTATTTTGTGTTCAGCAAATAGGGTCTCGATCGAACTTCGACTTCGGGGGCAGATGGATTGAGGGTGGCCTCGGTATTGCTCTTTTGGCTTTTATGAGAATCACATGGCTTCTTTTTTTAAGTCTGACCTTATCCCCGGTTTTGGTGCAAGCCCAGGGGATTTGTGGTGAATTGTTTAGAGTTAAAGAGGCCGCGAAAGAGGCGCACACTCCAACGGAACCCGAAGGGCCCGAGGTAAACTCGTCTGGTCGAAAATCTTATGGTCATCTTCTTCATGATTATGCCGCTGCTGAGGCCAAGTTTGCAGCTACTTTTCATTTTACGCCTCGGCAAACGCGTCTTTACAAAGACCTGGAAGGAAAAATTCGCCTTTTATTTTCAACGAAGCCACGCGATTTCGCTCCTGAGTTTTCTCAATGGATGAGTTATCCTGGGGATGGAAAAACCTATTTGGCAGAATCTTATTTGAGTTTTTTGCGTGACGAAGGCCTGATCAATTTTGTTTACGTTCCCGCCAAAGGCCTGTCGAGATTTCCAATTGAAGCTTTAGTGGAGAACTCAGATCAGCTGAGCTCTCGCCCGGTGGTGGTTGTCGTTGATGAAGCTCAAAATCTTTTGTCATATGAAGAGTGGATGTCGCTGGCAGAGAAAGAAACTGATCCAGTGAAGCGCCAAGAGCTTTTCCAACAGGCTGAACTTGAAAAAGTTCGACGCAATATATTTTGGGAGATTCGTGGAACTGGTCAAATTAAAAAAGGAGCCAGAGAACTCCGAGATGATTACATCACTTACTTTCATGAAATGGCCGTCAATTTTGGTCGCGTCAAGGCCTACGAAGCGGATCCAGTAGAACGCACAGCGATGAAAGACATTACCGGCAGATTGCCCCATAATTATTCTATCGACTTAAGACATTCAGGCAGTCATGATCTGGAATTAGAAATCCTTCGAAGCGAGATAAGTGGACTCGTGCAAAAGGTACGGACACTTCTCTATGATATGGAACAACTAGCGGCCGCCGAGGATCGAGACGAAAAGGCCATTGCCAATGCACTTGGTAACTTAAAATTCGGCGGAACCATCGATGAATTTCTACATAGTGAGAGGCAGGGCAGTGCCAATTGGATTCGTAGTGAGGTCGATAAGCTACAGGGTTCATATATCAGAATGGCCGCAAATTACATTGAGAAGACCTTAGAGAAAGTGATGATTGCAGCGCCTGAATTGATCGCGGAGGATCTCAAAAAAGCGGGCACTCTCAAAAATCTAGCGTATGTAATTGCCAATGATGTGAACGGATATGTCAAAAATCTGGGTGAAAAAATTGACCAGTTACCGGATCAGGTGAACAAAACGTTTGGGAACATGGCTCTTTTCTTTTTGGGAAATCCCGAGCCAGCCCTGACTTGGATGTATGAAGAGGCCCAAAGACTGGGACTTGACCCGAATGATGTGGATACCTTTTCGCGCTTAGGCAAGTCGGTTCTAGTCTCAATCTACGAACGTCTTTACGAGAAAATATGGGGCAAAGAGGCTGGCCTGCGAACGCGGGTTCCGAAGCACCAGATTCGCCCTGAGCCTCCGCCCAATCGTCAAGAGTGGATGTTGACCATCAAAGCGAAAACTCACAATACCGTCCACGAGATGAAAGAAACTTTGCGGTCCTACGGAGTTAAGAACAGCAACATTCGAATTGATCGCTCTTTCACGCAGTTTGTCTTCGCAGTTCACGTCAATTATGACGGGGCCTTGCGAATGTTCTATGACAGTTCAAGAATGACCTTCGAAAGACTCCAATTGGATTTACAAATTGCGCTAGAAAAACTCAAAGTGGCTGCCCAAGGCGCTTCCATTGCCGACAATATGGAGTTTGTCTTGGACTATGATCCAACGAATGCCAGAGCCAGATTGATCCAGGTGGAGCCGGGTACATCAGAGCCCGTCGAAAACGGAGTTCAGGTTTTCGCCGACAAGCCCATTCACATTGATTACAATGCACCAGCGATCTCTTTAGGAGACGTTGAAAATCAAGTTCAAAACATGGCTCAGGCCGGCGCTGTGGCAGCTGGCGTGATTGAGTTTGGTTCTCCTCCCACAGTGGTTTATGACGATCTGCCCGTGACAACCACTTTGAACAGGTCTTGGTATGCACCCAATACCACCAATGCGGACTACACTCTTCGTCAAGCGTTGATGAAAATTACAGCCGGACTCACTGCTCAATTGGCTTCAGGATCTTATTTTGGAATCGAACTTTCGCTCTCAGCACCCGACGAGGCCGATGCGCTGCTGAAAGAAATCCAAGATAATCTGCAAGCGCGACAGAGGGTCAATTACGGAGCTGGACAGCTCAACCCTGAGCTCGTTGCTCTTTATCGAAACTCTCCGTACTTGCCCCTTTACAGACTTCTCGCGCAGGGAAAACGGGCTCAAGTTTTAACCCTCTTGAAAAAACGAGCTATGCAAATTGTCATGTCGGAAAGAAATTTGATCAATGCCATCAAGGAGGCGTTAGATGATAAACCCGTGTTGACGGGAGAAGACATCAAACGAATTCTTCTTGAGGTCTTAGCAAAAAAGAATTCCAAGTTCCGAAATATCGTGGATATCTACAGACGCTATCTTTATGCCGTTCGCCATCGCTTGGGAGGCCCTGAAATCAAGACTCTCAGGCAGGCCCTGGAGGCGGCTGTCAACGAGCCCTTCGGAGATCCTAAAATTGCTAAGATCTTCCTGGAGCCGATGACCCTTAACGACAATGTGCGGGGCTATTGGCGGCGGTTGATCTCAGCACTTAGCGGAAGTCCTACAGATACGTCCAACAGCTCAGTGCCTGAGGCTTGGATTGATGCCCCTCCGCCATCGCGAGAAGATCCTTAGCTGTAATGGACTTTTTTCTGTGAATGAAGGTGAACTGAGATTCTCAAAATGCGAATCTCAGGGATGGTTTGCCTCTCAAAATGAGAACTCTTGTTAGGAACGTTTCCATTTTTGTCTTCTTTTGAAGAGTTCAGAACCAGCGTCTTACTCATCTTTCCATTTTTTGCTACGATGAAGGCAGACTCACTCCTGAGTTTCTCAATCGGAGGCATTCATTGAAGAATCATCTCGTTCATTTAAACACCAATTTTTATCTGACTTCGAAATTGAGGTTGGCATTTGCGGCCTGTGCCTTTTTCTTTCCGGTGTGGGTGTTTTCTCAAACCAAAATCATTGATGGTTACAACATCTATTCGCCATTTCTTTTGGAACAAAAGGGTGATCTCAAAATGTATTTTGGCGGTTGGAAGAAGGGCGGCGAAACGCAAGATGCTATTTATCGAGCCAATTGTCCCCATCCATTTCGCGAGTGCACTGGGGTTGTAAAAGTCATTGATCCGGCGCGGGTGGGACTGAAGCAAGTCAATGATCCGACGGTGATACGTCATTCCGATGGGTATTACATTATGTATATGACTGCGGTTCCCATTGGGGCAGATGGTTACACCGCCAGCAACAACCATATTTATTATTCCACCTCTTGGGTCACTGATGGCATCAACTGGTCTGTGCCAAAGCTCCTCACAAAAAGTGCGTGGCTTCCTTCAGCGACCAAGCTGGGTGAGAACATCGAGTTGTTTGCAAACAGCAATGCCAATGGACGAGTCGTCAGGTTGAAGTTGGGAAAGGGTGGAACAAAGGTTCTCTCCACCCAATTTATTTCCGCTTCCGAAAACTATTTAAATGTGGATGTGGTTTATCGTCCCGCTCTTAAGAAGTATCAGATTTTAGCTGAGCGCTCCGTTGGTGATCGATCCGTTGTCGACTATGTTGAAAGTAAGGACGGAGTCCGTTGGTCCACCAAGGTGCCCAGCGTGATTTCACCATCCGCGGGTCAGTTTCGTGTCAATGCGCCTGCCGCGCATCCAAAAACACACTCTTGGGTGTATTACGGCCAAACGGCTTCAACGAGGTCCCTCGATTTCTCAATTTATTTCCGAGAGTGGTGACCCCGGGACTATCTAGGTTAACTGCGGAAACAAGAGACACTCAGTGTGTATCGGCGCCGACGGAATAAACAATCAATTTCACCAGGCGTGCTGTGATTTTCCGTCGACGATTTCTAAAGTATCTCGGCTTTTCGATTAGATTTAGTTATTTGGTTTCTTCAACTTCAGTTTCGTTAACGATGCAAGTTCCATCGTCGAAGTGTTGAATCTTCAGAGTCACGCTCAGTGACCATGAGCTGGGTACTGGACTTGAATCAGTATAAAGCACGTTTGCGATATCTGCTGTGGCGGCGCTAAAGGTTGCGGCAATTGGGCCATACTTTTCTCTGGCCACTTTGTCTTTATTCAGGTTTCTGTAAGTTTCATTTGTTTGAGCGATCTCATCCGCCTTGGCCTTCATAGTTTCGTAACATGTATACGCAAATGTAGACGCAAATGAATGAGAACTGACCAAAACAACAATTAACGATATGATCGACTTCATGTGATCTCCTTTTAGCCCCATAAGGGGGCCTCAATAAACGATGCAAAAGGTGGGGAGTGTCAAAGCCTTAGGAAGTGCGCCGAAATGCGAAATCAGAATATAGATTGATCAAAAGAGCTCCAAATTGCGGCCACACAAAAATAGGGGAGTGCGAGGTTCTCTTCTTGAAAATTGCAGAGGGATCCAGAAGGTGAAGAGATGCCATTTTCAGTTAGGTGCTTGGTGCCTTTTGAAAACTCCACAACAAGCTCAGCCACAACAGATGAGTCAGTAAGAGATGGCCAATCTTCATCCAAGATGGAGAGAGAGACAGCAACATCACCAGACCAAAAAAACCAGCGCCGAGCCACAACAGAGTGAGCCGCTTGAATTCGAGCCTCTGCCAATGGTGCACCATCATGGTCAACCAGGCGACGGCAAAAAAGGGATGAAAAATACGAAGGCGAATGGGCCAAGGAGAATCATTGGCAAAGTCCTGAGCAAAGGCCTGCAGCAACGATTGCGATGGGAACAGCGTCGACGACAACGCCGACCACGATCCCAATATCGCCAGTGCAAAAAAGCCGAAAATTAAAAACCACTCGTCTTTGCGCAACCCACGCGAAGTTTCGGGATGGCGCACTCGCCAGTACCAACAAAACGTGGAGCCCATTAGCGCAAGAGAGTTGAGTTGATGAAGGGACATCGTGAGTAAGCGCCCGAAAGATTGATTCTGAGCAACGAAGCCAGCGAGCACGAGACGAGCTCCAAGTAGAGCTTCCACAATCATCAGCACCGTTGTGACTGAGGCCCAAAAGCGGACGCGCTGCCTGGCTGTCACACTGACTCCGTGCCCCTGAGCGCGCCAGCTGAAAATCAAACCCGCGACCACCGCGATGCCATAGAGACCCGACGTCACCCGATGCAAAAATTCAACCCACGTTTTTCCTGCGTTCGTCTGTGGGATCAGCTCCTCCGCACACAGCGGCCAGCTTTGGCCGCAGCCATCACCCGAGTGAGACACGCGAACCCACGCTCCCCACAAAATCACAAGCAAGCCGTAGATCAAAAGAACTTTCAATCCCATCGTCAGCAGTTGCGAAAAGTGAGGCCGTCTCGACGAAGTTTTTGAAAGGGACGAATCAGAATTTGAGAGGGTCGTCATCATGCGGGGAGGTCATCTGAAATAAGGGCCTCTGTCAACCTTTAGCCGAGTTTTGCAAACTTCGTTTGGAGCCAATGCGGAGCTCAAAGTTCACCATAGCTCAATTCAAAGTTCGCTATAGCTCAACAACTCGTACTCGCGTCGCCAAAGGGGTTGGGCGTGTTTGCTGTAGGATTCACTGCGAAGTCCTGACTTGACGAGAGCTGAGACGGCCTTGGTGAGGCCGCGGGCGATGGCAAATTCTAACATCAGATGGACGAGGGCATTCGAGAGGCCTTGACCACGGTGTTCGGGAGTGACGGCAGTGCTTTTTAAAATCAGGTGATCTTGATCGATGAAGCCGAAAAAAAATCCAACCTCAAGATGTTCGGAATCGCAGGCAAAAAAACTGCACAAAACGGGTTTCTTTTGGGCCATTGGCACGTAGAGCTGCTGGAAAAGCGGCAGCGAAATTGGTTCAAACAGAAAATTATCCCCGAAAGAGCGGTGGCTAATCTCATGCAGAATAGAAACTTCTTTCGCTAGTAGATTTTTCTCGTCAAAGGGCCGAAATCGATAGCCGTTCGCTTGGCTCCGGAGAAAGTCTTTTTTTAAAACTGCACTCATGGTGGGAAGATCTGTGTAGGCGGCAGTGTGGTAGAGCGCCGAGGTTCTAAAACCGTGGCTTTTGAAATACGCGTTGTAGGACAGGGGATGAATGGGCTCCCACGAAAACCAATTTTGATCTTCGGCCAGATGGGCGGGATGCAAAAAGCGATACGAAAACCAAGTGTTGAAATTCACGGGCGCATGAATTTCCGTGCGATTTTGCTGGCGGAGCCAGTCGAGAGCGAGCTGAATCAGAGTTTCTGCAACGGCGCCATCCGAAGCTTCAAAAAAACCGATGTAGCCTCGCTGGTTTTCAGTGAGACTGCAGCTGGCGGCAATTCGGCCAGCCCCACTCGCCGTTCTGAGCGTCCAAAATTCACAGGGCATTGGCTTTGGCATTGTCACAAACTGCTCGCCAATTTCAATGGGCACGAGGCCCTTGGTGTCGCGGCCGTCTCGAAGCTCGGCTGGCAATTTCGAAAAATCAGCCACGAAATTTTTAAGGGCCACTGAATCTTTGCACATGGAAGCTGAGATGATTTTAGTCACGGGAAGGATCCTTCGCAAAAATTTCGATGTGATAAACACCGACCCGCTCTTTGCGAATGAGCGAGGTGTAGTGGGAAGTCACGTCTTTGTAGCCTCGCAAAATCATTCCTTCGGGCCGGTGACGATAAGACCGAAGCACAACGAGGGCGCCCGCACTCAGTTTTGGTTTTAGGATTTGCAAAAACTCTTGCTCTCGAGGCGGTTGGAAGTAAGAGGGAACATCGGAGAGAGAAACGAAATCATACACGGATTCGTTTTCGCTGACAAAATCTAACAAATCCCCTCGATGAAAAGTGATGTTGGTTTGACCGAGATTTTTTTTGGCTTCGTTAAACACGGTGGCATCGGCTTCATGGGGATTGCCTTCCGGAAACCGCAGCCCTCCAAGAAAACAAAGTTGCAAGAAATAGTTTTCACGGGCCACGCCAGTGTGAAACAGTCGATCAAACGTGTCGCGATAAAAATCGAACATATTGGTGCTGACATTCGAGGTGGGAAATTGACCTTTATATAAGAGGGCGTTG
>CALCCV010000482.1 GCA_937900305.1 uncultured Pseudobdellovibrionaceae bacterium
TCGCCAGATTGCGCTTACGATTTCAGGTCAAAATGAACATTCCCTTGAACGAGGTCAGCCTCAACGAAATTCAAGCAGATATTAAAAATTATCTCGTCGAAAATAAATATTACCGCACCGAAATTATTGGCCCGCGAGTTTCGGTGGACGAAAAAAATTCGGATGCAACGCTCACATACCAACTCAATCGCCCGGATGAGCTATTGATCGCCTTCAGAGGAAATAACAAAGAGTCCACCAACAGCATCTTCGAGGCCCTCAAATTGGGCGAGTTCTATTCTTCGAATCCGAATGTCATTCCTGAGCTCACCCAACGTCTCAAAGCGTACTACTTGCAGCGCGGTTACGCCCGGGTCGAAATCAACAGTGAAGAGTTAATGACTGAAAATCCGTTTCGCTACCGAATCAATTTCAATATCAACGAAGGTGCCCGAATTAAAATCAACAAACTGCAAATCATTGGCACCTATTCAATGACCGAAGATAAATACACAGACTTCATTTTGACTCACAGTTCTGACGTTCTTAAAAGACGCTTTTACGTGAAAGAGGATTTAGATCGCGGCGTAACCAATTTAATCACGCAACTCCAAAATGAAGGTTACCTCACCGCCAAAGTCACCTCATCACGAGTTCAATTCAATCACGACAAATCTGCGGTCGACGTCATTTTAAATCTCGAAGAAGGTCCCGTGACCGCACTCGAAAAAATCGAATTCATCGGCAACAATTCATTTTCATCCGAAGAGCTTTTACAAATTTCTGAAGCGCCTAGGTCCGGCACACTTCGCCTCGATCAGCTCGAAGAGTCTCTCAAAAAATTGAAAGTCTTTTATTATGAACGCGGCTACATCGAGATGAAAATTCTCAATGAAGGTCAGGAAATGATTCAGTATAGCAACGAAAATACCCGGGCGAGGGTACTGATAAAAATTGTCGAAGGTCCGCAGGTGAAAGTTTCTTCAATTCTGCTCGAAGGAAACATTTTTACAAAAGACTACGTGATTCTCAACGAGCTTGAAATTGAACCAGGCGAGATCCTAACGCTCACCAAGCTCGAAGAAAGTCGTCTCAGTTTGCAAAGAACGGGATATTTCACCACCGTCGAAGTGAAAACCCTCGAAGAAAAAACCAGCGTTTCCGACCGAACTTTGATTGTCAAAGTCACCGAACGCGAACCTGGAACCTTTTCGATGGGCCTCGGCGCCACCAATGAACGCAAAGTCACTGTGCGTGGATACGTCGGCGTGGTCTACAGGAATCTCTTTGGCACCGGTCGATCGGCCTCCGCTCGCATCGACGGAAACTACAATATCGCAGATATCAAATATCCAGAATACAAAGTCACTTTAGGATATCTTGAGCCCTATCTCTTCGATTCAAAGTATCGATTTCGGGTCAATCTCTCTCAATCAAAGTCGGTCGCGGACTATGAATTGAAAAAAATCTCTGAAGTGAAACAGATCATCTATTCAGTTGAACGCGATTTCACCTCTCACCTCAGTTTAATTTTTGACGTTTGGGGACTCGCGACGATTCGAGATTTCGGACTCGACGAAAAGCTCTACGCCAATGCCTACGCCGTGGACATCGCAAGCCTCGGACCAAA
Organism: uncultured Pseudobdellovibrionaceae bacterium; assembly: GCA_937900305.1. GTDB lineage: Bacteria > Bdellovibrionota > Bdellovibrionia > Bdellovibrionales > Bdellovibrionaceae > CALCCV01. Next base: position 1,610 of record CALCCV010000482.1, read on the forward strand.
CCTAGATATCGACTATCGCAACAACCCCTTCAATCCCACAGCTGGCCATCTCACGCGATTGAACCTTGAATACGCTTCACCCGAAATCGGCAGTACTCGCACCATCGAATATGTAAAAGCGAATGCCAGCTTCACTCTCTACTGGACGCTGCCTCAATCGGCAGTCGTTTGGGCAAACCAAGTTCGCACGGGATATCTCAAAAATCTCAGTCAGCTTCCTGATGGGGGCGTGCCCTATGATAAAAAGGGATTTATTTTGGGAGGTCGATCAACGATTCGTGGTTTTGAAGCAGGTACATCTGACGTTTTTCCAAATCGCTTCGATCTCAATTCCGACATCTATCTTTTGCAAACGGAAGCCCAGATGAATTTGATCAAGTCTGAATTTCGAATTCCTGTCTGGGGAGATCTCGCCTTGGCGTTATTTTATGATGGCGGTAGCGTAACGATCCAAAATGTCCAATTCGCTGATTCCTACCGGGACTCCATCGGAATTGGCCTTCACTATGTCACACCGCTGGGACCTCTCAATATTGAGTACGGGTACAAATTAGATCGACGCGAGGGCGAAGATCCAGGCAAATTGCATCTATCGGTCGGTTCGTTCTAGAATAACTATATTTTTGGAGTCTGATTGGCCCTGTACAACAAGGATGAATTTGATGAGGCACGATCCCCGCACCACACTTCGCCGATGGTTAAAAGCTCAAAGCACCATTTTGAATTGGTTAGGTGCCAAATCCAAACCCTACGGCTACTATATTCCTTACTCTTATGTCAGCGACCTCAAATCGCGAGATGAAAATTATGTATTTTCTTGGTTAATGAAAAAATGGGACAGTGATCCTCAGGTGTTTCTACACTGGCTTGGCAAGATCAAATCCTACAACCCTATTTTTAGCAGCTGGTCTGCAAAGGAAACCCCTGAAAGATCTCAAAGCTCCCCTCGCTTTGATCAAGATTGGTTTCCCGGTCTCGACGGTGCGATGGCCTACACCCTCGTCCGAGAAGTCAAACCAGCTAAAGTCATCGAAGTCGGGTCAGGACACTCCACTCGATTCTTAGCCCAAGCTATTAAGGATGGAGAATTAAATACTCACCTTCACTCCATCGATCCCGTCCCCCGCAAAGACATCGATTCCATTTGCGATCAAATCACCCGCAACACCGTCGATAAAGTAGATCCCCAAGTCTTCCTAGATCTCAAATCCAAGGACGTGCTCTTCATCGACGCCAGTCACATTCACATGCCAGGCACAGACGTGGATTTTTTATTTCATGAAATTTTGCCTTGCCTTCAGAAGGGTGTTTTCATTCACATTCACGATATCTTTTTGCCATTCGAATATCCAAATGAATGGCAATGGCGCAACTACACCGAGCAGCATGCCCTACTGGGTCTTTTGGGTGGTGGCTCCAAATTCAAAGTTCTCACGGCTCATCACTATTTTCGCAGACACCATCCAGAATGGCTCAAAGATTTGAATTTCGCCGTTCTTCCGGGTGCCAAAGAGGCCAGTGTTTGGCTCGAGGTGGTGGAATGAGCTTAGGCGCCACCGATGACGAAATTCGCAATATCCAAAACGAAATGAATTTGCGAATTCCTATCTTGAAAAGTTTAGAACTTAAACTTCAATCCCTCAATGACGAGCACTCGCTTTTGCGAGTGCCACTCTCGCCCAATCGCAATCACAAGGGCACGGCATTTGGCGGCAGCTTGTATGCCTCTTGCACGGCCGGCTGCTATGCCTTCAT
>CALCCV010000483.1 GCA_937900305.1 uncultured Pseudobdellovibrionaceae bacterium
GACTGGAGTTCAGACGTGTGCTCTTCCGATCTAGGCTCAGAGCCGAGCTGGCGCCGAATTTCACTTTGAATGCATCAGTGGTAGTCACACCCATTTGAAAATCGTAGTTCTGAGAATTGAACTCTTGAATGAACGCTCCGAAATTATCGGCCACTTTTTGCTGCGAGGTTAACATCGATGGCGAGTTGTCGATGACCCACAAGATATCTATTTTTTGTCCGTCGACTTTGCCAACGAGATCTTCGATCTCAAGCTTTTCTTCAGCAAGTGGAGGGGGTGGAGGAGTGACCTCCGGCGGGAGGCTAAAGGCGGCCACCTCCTCGTCTTTGAAGTGGACCTTTGTACAGCCGACCGCGCCGATGAGGCACACGACTCCCCATAAAAATGAATAGCGAAACCCAACCACCATAACCCATACCTCCTTTAGTCGAGATCGGCCATCTGGACCACGGACTAAAGGTCTGGTTTGCAGAATTTCTGGATTTATTTTTGGATCGCAGTTTGTGTCGAAAGATCAGACAGTGGAACCTTCAGGTCTCTTCACAAAGTGACCAAGAGATTTTCAAGCTCCACTGTGCTCCGCTGTTTTGACGAACTACTGACACTGACGCCATTGCAGGTGATAAACAAGACCTGAGCTGATGTCGGCCGAATCCACCGTGATCATCGTCTGACCCATGTCTGCGCCGGCAATGGCCGTGATCGAACTGTTCACGCGGAGATTCAAACTGTCTCCGCAAGGTGTCCACACCATAGAGGCCACGAGCAGATCATCGGTGGCCGTATAGTCTTGAATGTCGGGACCAAAAAATGTTCGCGCCATGCGAGGACCTTGGCTGCCGGCCCAAAAATATTCAGAAGTGAACTGCGTTCGGCCCGTCGGTGTGCTGATGGCGTTGAAACCACGATAGTCGACTTTGAAAACCGCAACGCTGTATCCTTGAGGGACGAAAACGGGAACGCTCAGATTGCAGGACTTGCGATCAAATGGCAGACCGGTGGTGTTTCCTGCTTCCGCAATATATTGATCAAACAAGATGCTGAGTTCGGATTGATCGGGACTGATAGTGACACTGGCAGAGCCAGACGGGCAGCCATTGCCGCCGTAACCAGGCTCTCCGATCATCAAACTTTGCGCACTCGCGACACTCGCCCCCACAGCCACTCCCAAGACAATGCCCAATGAGAGCATGGCTCTCACAACTAAATTTTTTATCATTTTATTATAACCTTTGTGTTTTAGGTTTTGATTTGTTTGTCCCCGTTCCCCGTGGCCAAAACGACTTCGCGGTCGTAAATTGCAACTCGAGGGCCAGTGAGATTGGAATCACTTCGGCCCTGGTGTTATTCGACAAATTGATTCGCCAAATATTTGTGAGGCGCATTTAGGTCAGAGCTTGACGATGTTCCGGCTTTTGAAACCAAAAGTTTCTTTAGCTTAGCTAGGGCCTCTATTTTGCACCGATTTTTACAAACGGCTGCCAAAATTTTAGATTGAGGATGTTTATGAAAGTTGGGTTTATTTTTTCGCTGATGACTTTTGCATTGGGCTTTTCAATTCTCGCTCACGATGCCGCTGCCAAAGGAGCCAGTGGATTCGGTGAGGTGGATCCGGATAAATACTACGCCAATGAACTGGCGCCATTCTCCTCAGATGGCTGCTCTCGATATGCCGAAGGGACAAGTTCGAACACGAAGCAGTGGAATCACTGCTGCCTGCAACACGATGTGATCTATTGGCAGGGTGGCACTCAACAGCAGCGCAGGGATGCCGACGAGGCCTTAAATCAATGTGTCGCAGACACAGGGGCTACCTTCCGAGCTTTCCTGATGTGGTTGGGAGTTCGTGTTGGCGGTAGCGCTAAAATCAATACGTCTTGGAGTTGGGGATATGGATGGAATTTAGATCGCGGTTACGGACCACTCGAACAGGCTGAAAAAAATCAGGTCGATCAGGGTTTGGCGATCGTTCCAGCGAATCTCAACGACGTTGTGACAAAGCATGCACCCACTCGACCTCAAAGAAAATCAGTGACAGGCGATTTCTGTCTCGACTCTGCGATCGGCCGCGTTTACACGAAGTTGGGACGCCCCTTTAAGATCACCGAGACATCATCAGAACTCCATTACAATTCGGGCCGGTGGCTACGGTCGATAAAAATTGTTCCCAACGGTTGTGGCGAGCCATTTCAATTTTCATTTGATCTCGCTGGAAAAAATGACTGTTCGCGTGTGGTTGTCGATGTCTGGGCCCGCGTTCAATCTGTCACGGAGCCCGAGTCCTGCAAATAAAATCTGCGTGAAGGGTGGGTCCCCTTCAATGCCGAAGAAAAGATTCCATTTTCTCGGCACCGAAAATCTCGATGGCGGCCCGCTGATTGCAGTTTCGACACCGCAATCGCAGATTCTCCACCGTATCAGGCCACCCATTGCTTTTGGAATTGGAAAGTGATCATATTGAACAGCGTGAGTGGAATCGCAGTTGGTGCATTTTCCAAAGTCTCTCGTCCAGACGGCCTTACGAACTTCCGCCGAAATTGAAGTTTTCCCGGCGCCGAGAATTTCGCAATCGCCAGATCAGCCACTTTGTGCAAAAGCTGGTTGTCTGAAATGCTCGGCTCCGAGTGCGTAAGCCAACTCTTCAGCTGCCGAATCTTTGCCAACAACTCTGCATCCACATAAAGAGCTTCCATCTTCGGCTCAGAGTAACTAGCATTTTGCACCATCACTTTTTCCGCCGCCCGAGTCGAAACTCCCACCACCTTCCGCAAGATGTCTTTTTTTTCTTCGCTGGTCAGCTCCTCGCCCGGAGATTTTTCTTCTTTGCTAAAATGAGTTTGAGCCAAGTTCAAATGCGTGAGGCTCAGTTTGCCTGACTCAACGGCCGGCGCGATTTCGGGGAGTTCAGCGAGCAACCGCATGGCCGAAATTCTGCGATAAGCGTCGTTGCCGAGTTTTTCTCTGACGTATGCGAACAGCGAGGGAAATTTCAAGTCGGCATACAATCGTCTGCGCTCGATTTCCCGAAGATGATGCAAAACCACGATGGTCGCCTGCTTCTCGTTTTTCACGGCCTTCTCGGTTTCATCGAGCAAAACTTCATCTGTTAAGTGTTTCAAAATCATTGTCTCACCTCCGTGAGGAGATTCATAACATGGGTTTTGAGAGGGAAATTTTTCATTCAAGGTGGTTCGCTGTGCGGCGAGGATTTTTAGTGCGCGGCCGCGGGCAAATTTAATTTTCAAATTTAAGACGGCGTCTGTTAGAGACATACAAGGCGATCGTGGTGGGAATTTCAAAGGTATCGAGAAAATTTGTTTTTTTTGAAAAATGCCAGTCAACTGAATTTTCATCGCTGACGCA
>CALCCV010000484.1 GCA_937900305.1 uncultured Pseudobdellovibrionaceae bacterium
GCTCTTCCGATCTAGTTCTTGCCTTGACCAAAGAAAATAAAGTGAATGAAGACGCCGCAGTTCGTATGTGGGACCAACAACAAACAATTGCAGGGCAACAAACCGCGCTGAACAATTCGCAAGCCAGCATCAATCAGCTGCAACAAAATGTGACTCAGGAAAAAAGCGAAAAGATGAAATTGGAGCAAACCAATCAAGAGATGGCCAGTCAGCAAGCCATCCTCGCAAAGATTGAAGAGTTCAAAAAGAATTTCAGAAAAGACGAAGCTGAAGTTTTACAAGACGGATCAAAATACATCGTCCGATTGCGCAATATGAAATTCGCTTCGAATCGCTCTGATCTGCCAGGTAAATCATTAGAAACTTTGAAAAAAGTCAGTGAGCTGATTTCTATCATGCCCGCCAAAGCAGTTATGGTCGAAGGCCACACCGATTCCGTAGGTACGGCACAAGTGAATCAAAAGCTGTCTGAGGAGCGCGCGTCGACTGTAAAATCTTACTTTGTTCAAGAAGGAATCTTGGATTCTGCCAAGATCAACAGTGAAGGTTTTGGATTCCAAAAACCATTGACGACCAATAAAACCAAAGAGGGTCGTGCCACCAATCGCCGAGTTGACGTGGTGATTGAAACAACTTCCCTCTAATTCCTTTTCATCAGTTGACGAAATCTGCAACTGATCCTAACGAATTTAAAGCCCAGGCCACACGCCGGGGCTTTTTTTTTGACTGCGACGTGGGAGTCAGCGGTCCCGCGAGTCCGCTGGTAAAAAGATTTGCCGCTGCACCAATGGAAACTTCGAAAAAAACTCGAAACCCTCTAAATCATAAAACCTAAAAAATTCTGAATCTCGAAAATCAGCCCGTGGCGAAAGCCCCAACCTCAGCGTCTGGCGAAGAGCTTCTAGAAATGCGTCGGAACGCACCGGAAGTTTATTTTTTGGATTTGGCCGCTGATGCAACCGACAGTGAAATTGAACCTGTCTTAGACCACTCGCGCTGAGCTGTGAAAGATCAACGGCCACCCGAAAAGACATTAGCTCTCGACCTTCACGCCACAAAAAAGGTCCCCAACGCAATCGCGAGAGAGACAGCTCGGAATTCTCCTTTGAGCTTCTATCTGCTGAGTTTTTATCTGCGAGAAACTTTTGAGCCCCTTGCCAGAGCGTTCGAAACAGCACCGGTAGCTCTTTCCGCACCAGCGATTTTTCGCCACCACTCCAAATCTGGGTCGAAAGCAGATCCAATTGGGGCAAAGGAAGAATCATTCCGCTTTCCCGATCGACTTGGCCCTGCACCGCAACTTCTAACGGCCAAACACAGGCCACCGAAGGGCCCCCACGGACCTTCAGCCAAAACTCGGCCCGGTAGCGGCGCTCGAAACAAATCGTCACAGATCTATTGATTTACAACCTGCTGATTGATGTAAACATCAGATTTGGCGCGGTACTGATTCAGCCACTCTTCAAAAGTCGAATAGGCGCGCTGGCGGCGAACCGCATCGGTATCACCCTTCACCGCCGGGGCGGCCACGGGAGCGCCGCTGGCTGTTGCTGCGGCCGTGGATCTTGAAAAGTCTTTCATCTTCAAAACGTAGCGATCACTGCCTTCGCGAATCACTCGCTTCAGGACAGGCTCTTTAGGGGAGATTTCTTTCAACGCGGCCGCAACCGAAGGGCTATTCAATTGCGGCGCCCCTTCTTGGCTCAAATCGAATGAACCTGTTTCTTGCCAATTCCCCCCGAGGGCTGTGATCTGAGCATCAACGTTGCCACCATCGGCCAATCCCTTTTCAAGTTCGGCCAAAGTTTTATCAAACTTATCTTCGGCCAGCACTCGCCCGGCGACGACTCGTTTGTTCGTCTCGAAATCTGCATCCTTGGCTTCTTTCTTTTCCAATACTTTGATCAAGTGGTAGCCGTAGTTGGTTTTGACGGGTTCTGAAACTTTACCAACTTGAGAGGCGAAGGCCACTTTTTCAAATTCGGGCACCATCCGACCGCGCGGGAAAAAGCCGAGATCTCCATTCTTAGCTTTGCTACCGGGATCTTCACTCACCTGGGACGCCACTTTTCCGAAATCTTCAGAGGCCAGACGCCTTTGAATTTCTGTGATTTTTGCTAACGCCACTTTTTCCCCATCGGCTTCACCAGCTTTGAAAGCAATCAAAATGTGCTGGGCATGAATTTCTTCTTTCTGAGCAAATTCAGCTTTGTGAGTTTCAAAGTAGGTTTTGATTTTTTCAGCCAAAGCCGCATCGGCCAAGGCAGCATCTTCTTCGGCTGGAGTGAATTTGGCTGTCTTCACAAATTCATCACGATTGAACTTGGCAAATTGAATGTTGAGTTTGGTGTTTTTGAGTTCGGCCAGCTTTTCAATTTCCATCTGAGAGGGAGCGAGACCAGCTTCAAACAAACGGCGCAAACGCAAATTCACAACCTCTTTGCGGATCTTTCGTTCGAATTCGCCAGGGGAAGTGCGCGAAAACTCAATGTAACGATTGTACATCTCGCGGCTGAATCGGCCATTTTCTTGGAAAAATGGCACTTCTTTTACGATGTAGTCGCGCACTTCTGCGTCAGTGACTTGAATTCCCGACTTTCGTGCGGCTTGAAAGATCAACTCCCCGCGAACCAATTGCTGAATCGCTTGCTGTTGCATCTCTTGACGCCGGTTTCCAAAATCCATTCCACCGCCAAAGAGCGAGCTATAGTACTGCTCCAGACGCTGCTGTTCTTGCGCCAAATCAGCCACCGAAATGAGTGAATTGTTCACCCGGGCAACGCTGCCAACTCCCATGCCGCTCTTGCCTGGACCCCCGAAACCAAAAAATACGAACACCACGATGATTGCGCCAAACACCAGCATTGCCGTGAAGTTTTTTGTCGAGAGTTTCTTTTTTAGGGAATCAGCCATGCTCTTGCTCATACTCACATCCTTTTTCTTACGGCGTTCTCGGGATTCTTGAACTTCGTCGGGTGAGGCTCATTACGCATTTTTTTTATCCCATTTTCAAGCGGAAATTGGGGATGACTCGTCGGCAAAGCCTCGTTATGCTTTTGAGATATAGGTGTGATTTGAATTTTTTCAGCTGGGACTTAAAAAAAATCATTTTTCTCGTGGTGATCCTCGCGTTGCCACTGCTCTCCATTAACATGGAGCAAAAGCCAAACCAAGACGGTTGGTTGGCAAAACCATTTCAACTCGTGGCGGGCTATTTTCAGCAGGTGTTTTTCACCTTCAGTGATTCAGTCCGTTCCCCCACGGCGCAGTATTTGAACTTGGTGGACATAAAAAAACAGAGCGAAAATCTCAAGAGCCGCAATCACGAACTGGAAGCCCGACTGCAGGTGATGGGCGAACTCGAGCGCGAAAATGAGCGGCTTAAAAAGGTCCTCGAATTCAAAGAGACTTACAACATGCATCTGCTAGCTGCTCAAGTGATTGGCAAAGACCTCATTCCCGATCACAATTCGATCACCATCAACAAAGGCACGGACAATGGCTTGAAAACTGGGCAGGCAGTGATCACTTTGGGTGGCGTGCTTGGATATGTGTTCCGTCCCGAAAAAACAACGGCCCACATCATGCTGATCACTGATCGCTATGCCGTAGTGGACGGAATCGTCCAACGCTCGCGCGCTCACGGGATTGTCGAGGGTAAAAATGAAGGCCTAACGTTGAAGTACGTCGAGCGCACAGAGGATGTGAAGGTCGGCGACTTGGTGGTCACGGGAGGTCTCGACAACCTACTGCCAAAAGGATTTCCAGTGGCCGTGGTTGAAAATGTAGAGCGCAAAACCTTCAGCGTGTCCCTCAAAGTGGATTTGAAACCGGTTGTCGATTCGACCAAAGTCGAAGAAGTTCTGGTCGTCGTTGACGCTAAAAATGTCGATCTCGAACCCAATGTTGTCGATGAACCCACTGGCGAGATTGAAGCGAAGACTCAATGAAAAATCCAGGACGTTTTCTCCTGCGTTGGTTGGTTTTTTTTGTTCTGATCCACATCACCGTTGTGATGTCGACCACGCTCTGGCCCGGTTTTTTTCATTCAATTCCAGCACCTAAATTTTGGTTGATCGGATTGCTGTTTGTCTTAGTGTACTTTCCTCTTCGCGAAGCGATACTTTTTGCCTATCTAGTTGGGTATTCGATCACGTTTTACAGTGGCACTAGTCCCAAAATGATTTTGTTTCCCATTCTGTTAATCTATCTCGTGGTTCGCCCGCTCAAGAGTCGCATGTTTTGGCAGGGCAACACTTATTTCGTCATGACGGCCACCCTTGGGGCGTTGATGTTTGAAACGCTGTACGTTTTGTTTTCAAAGATTATGGAAACCAACTCCACTCAAGTGATGTTCTGGGATCGACTTCTCAGCGTTCTGTTTGTATTGGTGGTTTCGCCGCTCATATACAACTTACTCTTTCCGATATTGGAAAGACTCACACCTGAAGAGTCCATTCATGAGCAAGGCTAAGGACGGTCATGGCTGAGTACATAGGCAGTTTAGAGGAAACCAAAGAGTATGCTCCGCGATTTAAGATTTTTTATTTCGTCATCGTCGTTGCATTTTTATTATTCGGTTCTCGACTTTGGTATTTGCAAATCATCCAAGGTGAAGAACTGAGGCGATTCTCGGAAAAAAATCGAATCAAACAATCTAAGATCTCTGCTCCGCGCGGCCTGATCCTCGATCGCAGCGGAAAAGTTTTAATTGAAAATCTTCCGGGCTTTGAAGCGACGTTGTCGCCTCAGTACATCGATGACCTCAACTCCATGGCTCAAAAAGTCGGATCGATTTTAAGCATCGAACCCGAACGCATCGCCAACAAAGTCACTCGCAGTCGGAAACAGAATGGTCCTTTCGCCCTGATTCGATTGAAAGAAAATCTTTCACGTGAAGAAGTTTTTCGTCTGAAACGGATTCGCCTGGACACCCCGGGATTAGAAATTCGTGAGTCCATCGTTCGCCACTATCCTTTGCAAGAGTCGGCAGCCCAGCTGCTCGGTTACGTCGGCGAAATCTCTAAGCGTCAATTGCCTTTGTGGAATAAAAAATTCGAAGGCCGCCTGTTGTTTGAACAAGGCGACATCGTTGGCAAAACCGGCCTTGAAGAAGCGCTGGAAGGTGACATCCGCGGTATCGATGGCACGAGCTTCATCCAGGTGGATGCTCACGGGCGCGAAACGATCTCGCAAGCCTCGAACACCAACATCTATGGTGAACAATTCAAAGAGCAAGAGCCGATCCACGGCAACAATGCGGTTCTGACAATTGACCGAGACTTGCAGGAAGCGGCCTTTAACGCTTTTAAAACTCAAAATCGGATCGGCGCTTTGCTAGCTATGAAAACAAACGGCGAAGTTTTAGCCTGGGTCAGTGCTCCATCCTACAACCCTAATGATTTTGCCACCGGGATCAGCCCGCAAGCCCTTTCAAAAATTGTCACAGATCCGTTCAAACCTTTGCGCAACAAAGTCATTCAGGACCATGCCTCTCCGGGATCCATCTTCAAACCTTTTGTGGCCCTCGCAGCTCTCCAAGAAAAAGTCATAACGCCAACAACAATCGTCCACGCCCCCGGCGTTTATTACTTTGGCAGACGGCCCTATCATGATTCGATTCGTGGTGGGCACGGCTACGTCACGGTCTATGACGCACTCGAAAGATCTTCGAACGTGTTTTTCTTTAAAATGGGAATTCAACTGGGTGTCGACCGAATGTTCAATTACATTTTCCCGATGGGCATCGGACAAAAAACAGGCATCGAGTTGCCGCGCGAGGTGAGTGGACTCATGCCCAACTCAGAGTGGAAAAAACGAGAAAAGGGCGAAGAGTGGCAGCCGGGTGAAAACCTTAGCACAGCCATCGGCCAAGGCTTTGTCAACGTCACGCCCATTCAAATGGCCATCGCTTACAACAGCATCGCCACCGAAGGAAAAGTCTATCGCCCTTTCGTTATTCGCAAAGTGATCGATCAAGACGGAAAAGTTTTAAAAGAACATTTCCCGCAGCTCTTACGGGATGTCACCCAAACCCAAACCACCGGAATCAAGATCGATCCCTCCACGTTTAAAGTTGTAAAAGAAGGTCTTCGTCGCGTTGCCAACGGCGATCGAGGAACCGCAAAATGGTGGAAAATTCCGGGCATCCAAATGGCTGGCAAAACCGGAACCGCACAGGTGATGGGATTTTCTGCTGATCAAATTTACGTAAAATGTGACTCTCGGCCAATGCACATGCGCCACCATGGTTGGTTCGTCGCTTACGCACCGGCCGAAAATCCTGAAATCACAGTGGCTGTATTGACCGAACACTCCTGCCACGGAAACACCGGCTCGGCACCCATCGTTCGTGATGTGATTCAATCGTACTTCCAAAAGTACCATCCAGAAATGATCGAAGAAGGAATCAAAAAAGCAGCTCAACAGCGCAAGGCCCCTGTCAAAGCTCCCACCCCCGATGTTCCCGACGCTCAGAGCGAGGACTAACCATGAATGATTTCGTAAAACTCGAAGAGAAACCATTTTTTCGCAAACTCGATTACAACTTCATTATCGTCATCCTGGCGCTAAATGTGATCGGTCTGATCAATCTTTACAGCGCCACTCACGGTCCCAACGCGACCGAAGTTGAATCCTTGTTCATCTCTCAAATCGTCTGGCTCCTCGCGGGTTGGACCATTTTCTTTTTTGTCACGTTGGTCGACTATATGTTTTTCAGTCGCATGGCGATTTTAATTTATGCTCTAAATCTCTTAGCTATCATCTATGTCACCTTCTTCGGAAAAGTCGCACTTGGGGCCCAACGTTGGATTGATCTCGGATTTTTTCGCTATCAACCCTCCGAGACAATGAAGCTCGGTCTCATCATCATGCTCGCTAAAATATTGTCAAATCGCTCGCCGTCTGGGCAGGGCATGGGATTTCGTGAGCTTTTTGTGCCACTCTTGATGGTGATTATTCCCTTCGGATTCGTCGTTGAACAACCCGATCTCGGAACCGCGATGATGTTGTCACTCATCGGTGGCAGCTTGCTTTTCTTCTGCAAGGTCCGCCGATCCATTATCATTGGTGCGCTTGTGATCATGGGGCTGGCTGTACCGATCGCGTGGGAATATGGTCTGCGAGATTATCAAAAAAATCGCATTCTCACCTTTGTTTCACCAGCAAATGATCCCCGCGGATCTGGTTACAATAGCATTCAATCTCGGATCGCAGTCGGTAGTGGACAATTCATCGGCAAAGGATTTCGTCAGGGAACTCAATCTCAGCTTGAGTTTTTACCCGAACGGCACACCGATTTCATCTTCAGTGTCTTGAGCGAAGAGCATGGATTTGTCGGAGGAATTCTGACCATCGGTCTCTTTGGATTTCTATTCGGCCTCGCTCTTAGAACTGCAGCCAATGCACGAGACAAATTCGGAGTTCTCGTCACTGCCGGCGTCACAGCTTACGTTTTCTGGCATATGTTTATCAATATCGGGATGGTCATAGGTCTTTTGCCCATCGTCGGAGTTCCTCTGCCTCTCCTCTCCTATGGCGGATCCTCTATGCTAACCACCATGCTGGCCCTAGGCGTTGTATCCAGTGTCTCGTACCGTCGCTATTTGTTTTGATCCGTGCTCACCGTCGAGGGATCAGAAATATCTGATCCCAGCCTCGCGGCGATACTTGAGCCGATTGTGAACAGCACAAAGCGCCTGCAAATTCTCGATTCGATGATCCCCATCTGCCCATAACGACCGCCGGTGGTCCACCTTAAATCTCATCTCCACTCACCCGCCGCTTTTCCCAGCTCCCATCCGCCGCTCGAAGCGATATCGGTCAACTCTCGACCACTTCAACTTTCACCAAAACCGAGCTATTTTCCGCCATCTTGTTTACCAATTCCGCCGCCACTACCCGATGACTCTCCAGGTCCCGGAGGAGAGCAGCCCAAGCCAACAAGCATTGGTGGCGGAGAATTGCTGCTTGGCTCATTTTCGTCTTTTTCAGTAAACCGTTGACTCCGAATTTGAAAAAAGAGCTCTTCGCCCTTTTTAAATGGAGATACCGAAAGTAATGTTTTTTTACCTTTTGCAAAATCAGATCCTTCCGGAGCCGCGCTAGAGACAATTCCCAATATTTGCTGAATATCTATATTAACACCATCTTTGGTCACAAGACCGGGCGCATTTACAACGTAGGAAACCATCTCATAAGTCATTTTATCCTTTGTTGTCTTAGACAAATTCAATCCCGGGTTGCTATCTGAAACTTGACATTGAACAGGACCTTGGCCGAAAGCACCTTCGGTCTTCTGTCCTTCGACGCACCAAACGATTCCTTTGTCCGTGTCGACGGCATAAAATCTGCGAGCTTCCTCGTCTGCCAAAGCCGGTATGGTCAGCGTGAACAGCTCCTGCGGTGTTTTTACTTTCGCTCCGTTGGTCAAAGCTGTATTTAGCATTTCGCTCAACTTGCCCGAACTTGCGGTAAGGGCGGTGCGACCAGGAGTAATTTTTGCGTCAGCAGAGGCTTCGGTGCGAAATGGAATTGAAGGCGGAAACGTGCATTCAAGGTCAGGCAATTCGTCAGTCGAAGCTTCACCTCCGCCTTCCCGGGCCTGAGGATCTTTGGAGCCTGCAGCTGGCGCGGAAGCACACACATCTTCTGTGGTGACCATTTCTGCCGAAGGCACGCCGGGAAGTGGTTTGTACATTTTCACGTAAACGGCCCGAACCTCACGGAAAGCCACACACGCTTCATACTGACGGCGCTTCAAAAACATTTCAAAATCTTCTCTTTTAAATTGGTCTTGAGCTTTTCTCTCTCTGTCGGGGTTGTCTTTTTCGGGAGCTTTTCCTTGTTCTTCGAGTTTGTCCTGTTCGGTAACTTTCATTTTTCTGAGCGTGATGGCCCTGCATTGGTTTGGATCCTCTTTTGCCGCGGCATTTTGCAAGGCAATGGATCCATTGCTGCCCAAGCAATGCTGCACCAGGAATTCATCGTCGTTGTACAGCTGGCATGTGACTTCAGCATTTGAAAAGAAACGAGTGAGGTCTTCTGGCTGAGCGGTTTGGAGTTTTTCGATCAAGGCCTTGCTGCAATTTTTTGAAAGATTGTCTAAATCATTTGGCACACAGAGTTCAGCACCGTATTTCGCACATCTCACTTCTCCGGCATGGCCCTCCAGC
>CALCCV010000485.1 GCA_937900305.1 uncultured Pseudobdellovibrionaceae bacterium
AATCAGGCGGTCCGATTGTGTGAGACTAGCCGGTCCAAGTATGTGAGACGGGACAAACATAGCCCAGGGCCGAGATCCCCACGACCGATAGTGCGACAATCAAACGCTCAGAGTGCTTTTGAGAAACCTTCATGTGGCATACTCCTCGATAGGAGCGAGGGTATCTTTGGCAAGCTCTTCTCTAACCAAAAATTCGACAGTCAAAAAGCAACGGCTTGCCACTGAGTTTGGTAGCAAAAATAATTTCATGCGAATTGATAAAGTGCCAATAATATCCATGAGATCTCCTTATCGGCATCTTGTCTCACCAAATTAAGACAGTGAGCGGCCTGACTGACAAAAGTCTGCTCCGCTTTTTTCTGGGAAATGAAACTCGCAATGGATCTCAATCAAAAAAGCATTCCAGCTCGTCTCAAGAGTCAAAGATTTGAGAGAGCATTTTCCATTTTTGATACAGTGGAGTGCCGCCAAATTTCAAAACTCCAACAACTCACAAAAGAGACCTCGCAGGGCACTCGCAAAATCTATGCAAGTACTCCCGCAGAGACCGTGAAAGTAAGCACGCAAGCGCATTTGAAGAGTTCTGTCCAACCTTCGGTTTTCCCGTCTCCAGATGAGACGATCAAGGGCAATTGTGCTTTAGATCGTCAACAGATTAGCCGATACAATGTCTAGTGGTACGTAATGAGAGGATGGGATGTTAAGAGCTAAGAACCTCAAACAATTAAGCCTCGTAGCAGCTTTCCTTGTTTGGAGTCTGGGACTTTTATTTCTCTCTGGTTGTTCTCTAGAAGGTTCCGTTGAATATTTAAACGGCGGCCCCTCTAGTGGTACTGGCTACGTTCAGGGCAAAGCTTTGATGTTTGAGCCAGGTACGCAGGCCATTTCAAGTCTCTCACAAGTTTCGCTTGCCACCTGCTCTGATAAAAAAGTCACCATTCACAAAGTCAAATCCGATGGTACCATCGATACGGCCTCTCTTGGCGAGTCCGATGTGAATGCCGACGGAAGTTTTAAAATCCCAGATGCCAAATCCCTCACGCTCGATGAGGGTGGCGTCATCAACTATGTGCTTAAGGCTTCGGGATGTGATCAAGAATTCTATCGGCCAGTGACAGATCTAGAGAACCAAGACATCTCCATGGGCACAACTTTTTTAGGTTTTGTTCATTTTGTGGATGACTCCGGCAAAACCAATCTGAATTCCATGACAATCGCTGACGCGAATAAAGTCATCGCGAGTCTAGCGGAAGTCAATGGCCAGGACTTAAATGCTAGCTTTAACTCCATTGCCGGTGACGCTTCAAAAAAACAAGCGTTTGAAGCTCTAACTGGAATCTCACTGAATCAACTTAAAACCATTCCCCCTCAAACGGTCACGACCTCCTTGCCAGCGGTTATCAAAGAGGGTCAATCGAACTCATTGAGTGTCGAGGCGATCCACTGGTACTCGAGTTATCAAAAAGCCTACAAGTGGACGGTCGATGGCAATGATCTTTCAGAAACTGATGCACTTTCTTGGAGTGTGGGTAAAAACGTTCAAGGAGCGCATTCCATAATTCTAACTGTGGGTAGCAACAACGGATCAGGTCATGTGGATTTAGGAAAACCTGTTTATCAAAAAACCATGAACGTGGTTGCGCAAAACACCTATCCGGCAATAGCTCCGGCGATTTCAATTTCTCAGTATGTCAATAGCTCCAATATTTCTGTTGATATTACCACGGGTGCAGCGCTTTCAGAGTGCTCTACTTTTTCGACAATGGCTTTAGCTGAAGGCTATTTACCTCCCCCTGACAGTGACTTTACAAGAACCTGTGCCACTGCGGGCACACAAACCGAAAGTTTCACTCTATCTTCAAACGTCGGCACAAAATACGTGTCTCTTTGGACGAAAGACGCTGCCGGAAATATTTCTCTGTCCCCTCAGGGAAGCTTTGTCACGATTGATCAAACCCCACCAAGTGTGACCCTGATTGATATCACCGGGACAAAGGCTGCCAATTCCACTCTCAATGTGAGCTGGAACGCCGCTGACTCAAGCGGACTTTCAAGCTTGAAACTTCAGTATGCCCCTGACGGTTCAACATTTGTAGATGTCGTAGATCTTCTTGTAAGTTCGACCTCTCCTTATGCGTGGACTGTGCCCTATGATCAGGTCACCACGGCAAAGCTAAAAGTGGTAGCGGTCGATAATGCCGGCAATAGTAATAGTGCCCAGACAAGTAGCTTTACCATTGATGCGTCAGTTCCGGGACCACCGTCAGCAACTCTCTCTGGAGCTCCGACTTTGACAAAGGACACCTCCTACACCATTGCGATTAGCATGTCAGAGGCCGTTACGGGACTTGCAGTAAGTGACTTTGCTGTTACCAACGGAACAGCCTCTAATCTCGTCACGATCAACCAAGGTTCTTATACAGTGGACATCACTCCAAGCATTGCCTCTGGAAGTACCGGAGCTGTCACCGTGAAAATTCCAGCAGGGGCTTTTATGGACACAACGGCCAATGTGAGTGTCGCTGATTCAAATACCTTAACCACCGTTGTTGATTACCAATCTCCATCGGTCACGTTAACCTCGGCGACGGCTAACCCCACCAACGGCAATATCGCAGTCACGGCGACATTTTCTGAAAATGTCACAGGCTTTGTTGTCGGAGATATCACCGCCACCAACGCAACGGTCGGAAGTTTTGCAGGCTCAGGATCCACTTACACATTCACGGTGACACCTACGATTGCAGATGGTGCTTCGGGAACTGTCGCTATTTCTATAGCGGGTGGAGTTGCTCAAGATACTGCAACCAACGACAATACGGCGTCTAACACCCTTTCGTACACTGTTGATAAGATTGTGCCGACTGTGACTTTGACCTCTGTGACCTCAAATCCAACAAATGGCGCAATCGCAGTCACCGCGACGCTTTCTGAGATTGTCACGGGGTTTATTGTCGGAGATATCACCGCCACTAACGCGACAGTGGGAACGTTTGCAGGATCTGGAACCACTTACACATTCATCGTGACCCCTACAATTGCCAATGGCGCTTCAGGAACTGTTGCAATATCTGTCGCAGCAGGGGTTGCGCAAGATTCGGCTTCAAATACAAATTCAGTTTCAAATTCGCTATCCTACTCAATTGATAAAATTGCTCCGACCGTCACTTTAAGCTCGGCGACGGCAAATCCTACCAATGGCGCAATTGCGGTCACTGCGACATTCTCAGAAAGTGTCACGGGCTTTGTTGTCGGAGATGTCACCGCGACTAATTCGACTGTTGGGACATTTGCGGGATCCGGAACCACTTACACATTCATCGTGACTCCAACGATTGCAAGTGGTGCTAATGGTACGGTTGCCATATCAGTCGCAGCGGCTGTGGCTGAGGATTCTGGCTCAAATGACAACACCGCTTCAAACTCCCTTTCTTATACCGTAGATAAAACCGTTCCCACTGTTGCGCTTACGTCATCGGACCCCGATCCTGTGAATGGAAATATTTCGGTCACAGCGACTTTTTCTGAAAGCGTAACTGGATTTGACTCTTCAGATTTAACCATCGGTAATGCCGTGGTGATCGGATTTAGTGGCTCAGGTACTACTTACTCAATTACGCTCACCCCAATTTTAAATAGTGCTGTGACAGTCCTTGCCAACGCAGGTGGAGCCCAAGACTCAGCTGGAAATTCAAACACGGCTTCAAATACGCTTTCTCGCACCTATGACTCCATTCAACCGACAGTCACTTTATCATCTACTACCACAAGTCCAGCCAATGGGGCCATCGCTGTGACGGCCACTTTTTCCGAAAGTGTCACAGGTTTTGATGCAAGTGATGTGACTGTCACTAACGCCACTGTTGGCGCAGTTGCAGGAAGCGGAACGACCTACACATTCACTGTAACGCCAACGATAGCTTCTGGGGCGACGGGCACTGTCACCATTCAAGTTCCCGCAAATAAAGCCATTGATGGAGCTTCAAATCAAAACTTAGCTTCTAATACCTTAACCTACTCGATTGATAAAGTGGTGCCGACGGTGGCTCTGACTTCAGCAACGTCAGACCCCACCAATGGTACAATTTTAGTGACCGCAACGTTTTCAAAAAGTGTCACGGGATTTACTTCAAGTAGTGTCACCGCAACAAGTGCCAACGTCTCAGCTGTCACGGGCTCTGGAACTACCTATGCTTTTAACGTGGCGCCAACAACGGCTGCGGGAGCCACAGGATCTGTCACCATCCAGGTTACTGCAAACGCAGGCCAAGACGGCCTTGTCCCAGCACTAGTTGAAATTTGAAGGTTGAGTGGCTCAGCCATTCCGTGTTTTCAATAG
>CALCCV010000486.1 GCA_937900305.1 uncultured Pseudobdellovibrionaceae bacterium
GCTCACGTGTTTGCTTTAGCGAGTCTGAACGTCCAATCTTGCCCCTGAGAAGATCTCCGGCTGTAGACGCCATCGAAGGACCGATAGCATCGGTAATGGTGAAACGAACTACCGCAACGTCGACGGTTGCGATTCGCGCTCGTACACTTCCACCCAGGACATGTATTCTTTCATTTGCCGAACGTAAATATTTGTCTCGGGCGTGGCTTCGCCGCGAATCAAGACTTGGGTACCGCCAAAGTAGAGATAAGGTAGGTAATCGACGTAGGTCTCTGGTGTGACAAAGTCTAAGCCATTTTTAACTTTTCGATTTTTAAGTTCATTCAGGGCTTCGATCAAATATCCCATCGTGGCCAGTGCGGCCCGTCGGGGTTCAAACAGATTTTCGGGGACGACTTGGTACCGATCCGCAATTTTTTTCGGAACAATCTTGATTTGCGTTGGCCCGCGACTGTTTGGTGAGAGGTAGCGAGATGAATTCCACAAATAGCTCCGGAGCACTTTGCCCAGGCGAATTGCCCACGGGAACATCTCTTTGAGTTGGTACCGTGGGCTGTTGTAAAAATCTGATTCCTTGCCGAGGATGCCGACGGCGATGTGGGCCAGCAAATTGTACTCGTCCCCTCGAATTTGTCCACGGTACAGTTCGAGAATTTCGGATTTTGAATACATCAGAGCCGAGATAAATTGTCTAACCAGCTCAGTTCGGACTTCCTCTTCGAGCGGTAACAAATAAATTTCGCAGTTGAGGCAATCAGATTGAAGCCATCGCCAACGCAAAAAACCGTCCTGAAAAACTTCATCCCGTTCACTTTGAACTTCAGACTCCGCGGCCCTTGCGGTGTTGAAATTTAAGACGCTAACAAAAATTGTGAGGGCAAAAAGGACTCTAAAGGAAATTACGTTCAGCTGATTCATTGTGAGCAGCGGATTGCAAATTTGAGCCCAAACCACTGCCAAGTTCCGACCGATCACCCCCCAGGTCTTAAGTCCCTGGAGCCGCGTGAAAACAGCTCTCAATATCGGCAACATCACGCCGAAAGCTAAATTACAAGGGCCTCTTCGTGGGCGAGGCCCTTGCGCAGATTTCAGCCCTGAGGAATGGCTTCTCGACCGGCATCGATTTGCAAGGTCGAAACGGTGCACTCCTCATTGTTGAGTTCCACCGTGTGCAGTTCGAAAAAACCGTCAAATTTTTCTCTAACGGTCCACGTGCTGCCCTGTTGAACTGCGGAAATCTTGTTGAGATCGATTTTCTCGCCATTTATTTTTTTAACGGCCACCACAGCATCCATAGCGCGTTGGGAGTGGGCTGAAAAGTTACAGGACCGCCTGGAAATCGTGACCATGAAGTTGATCATGGTCGCGCGCGGACCGGGAAGGTACAATATCGCTCCCATCGTGGCCACAATGCTCAACACCTACATGCAAACAGGACTCAGCGAAGAGCTGCCGGAGAAACCCGAGGTGCTCGAACCACTCGTGCCCCTGGTCGCGCGATACGCCCTGAACAAAGCTTTTTTTCAGGTTGGTCGCACGGCCGCTTTTCCGCAAGTCGACATAGCCGAAGCGGATGGCTATGGCCAAAATAAGTCCTACACTTTCCAAAAAAATGTGGCTGGAAGTTCGGTCGAAGAAGCGGTGGTCTTCGTCAGCGCTCTGAATGCCAAGGATGGAATTGCGCGAGTCGCGACTCCGAACTCTTCGCTCTTAAGTCACCACCAAAAACTCGTATTGCCTGGCAGCCGCTATGCTGTGTTCGTTCAACAACTCAGTGTGCCCTCTGCAAAGAGCAATGATAAAATATCCCAGCGGGCCCAAGAGCCTGAGATAGTTTCTCACCAGACTTTTGTGGATTTCATTTTTGATCAACTGGATCCGCAAAGCGATGGTTATTTTCCCATCATTTTTAAATGGGCCACAGGTCAAGATGTCTCGGAAAATCTCACTGAATTCCAAAGCCGAAAGAGCGGACGCACGCTCGTCGTCGATTCATCATTGGCGCCTCCTCCTAAGGAGTACCTGGCAAAACCTACCTACGCGACGGAAGTCCTAAACCCATGCACTCGCCGAGCCTTGAATATGGCCATCGAGCGCACATCTATGGATCCAAAATTCATTTCCATTTTGAATACGAAAGCGGATAGCGATCTACCATCACTCAGGTACATTGAGCTTATGCCTTCTTATCGCACCAAGGCCCAAAGATCAGACCGTGAAGAAACTCTTCTGATCAACTTGTTGATTCGCTCAAAAAATCTGACATCTATTGGCGAGAGCTACATCTCAATTCCATTCAGCTTTCTCATCACGACGGGCCCACCCGACAAAGGCTGTGAGCCGTTCAGTTTCAATTTGCATTGAATGATCTATAACGAGCGACCACATCGAAACTCGGACGAAGAATTCACCTTCATTAAGTAAATGTAGCCGTTTTTACTACTCTCTCTATTTCGAGAGAGCTCTGTAGAAAATCGGGCGGAATTGAAGTCAACGCATTATTCCGAAAATACAGTGAGGAAAGGGCATGCTTTTTGAGATATCCTTTGAAACTAAGCGAGCTCTTAATTCCGTCTTAGGCTGAAAAAATCAATGTTATAAGCATACAGCTCTTCTTCGGGCGAGGCCTTTATAATTTCCAGATTTTCCTTTAAGGATTCCAAAATGCGATCTTTGATTTTCGTAATATCTGCTTTTGATAAAGTGATCGCCGCGGAGTAGTGGAGATCCGTCAGCTCTTCTCGCTCCAGCGCCTCGATTGCTTTTTGACGAAAGCTTGCATGATGTCGAATGATATGTTGAGAGTCATTTCCTAAGCGTACGGTCGAAGTGCCGGGGCGAATTCCGCCGTCTTGAATAGTCGCCAAGTTTGTGCGAACCAAAAAATCCACAACCTCTGAAACTTTCTTCTTGGGCAGTTGTAACCATTCTGAAATAGCGGACACCGTCTGCAGGTGGGGTACGGTGAGTCCGATGTGTATGGCCGTGTAGTACCAAACGCTGTAGTACACAGCTCGGTGCTCCTCGGGAATCGAGTCCTGCTTTCCCAAACGCTGAATCAGAATCATTCGTCGCTGAAGGATTTGATTCATTTGACCTTGAAAATGGTTTCGCAAAGCTTCCGTTCCCGCACGAGCTTTCTGCACCAACAAGAAGAAGTACTCCGTCTCTTCTTGACCGTGACCAAAATATCGTCCCAGGCCCTCCGCCTGCTCAAGGCTGAAGTGAGCACTTCCGTAAATCACTTGGGAGACATAAGTGGGCTGGCAACTTAAGGCTCGAGCTAGAGCTGACTTAACCCCCCTGCGCTGTTGCCTAGGACCGACCCTAAATCGCAGATATTCTTTATAATCCTGGAAGCTATAAATATCCATATCTTCAATAGTATACGAATTTTTTGGTAGCGTTACTACCGAAAAACGAATTTTCTAAATTTAGTTCACCTAGCTCGTTATGATGCGATGGGCTATAACTCAATCACAACTGTGGCACTTATGCCAAACAAATAGGAGATCCCATGAAAATCCCATTCTTCACATTGACCGTTCTGATCCTCGCCCTCAACGTCGTCTCGGCTGCCGAAGCGAAGCTGATTTCCGCGCAGAATGAATCGGTTATCGTGGCCGAAGAAGATCTGTCGGCTTACGCCTCCCCACCAAAAATTTTCGATACGCGCGTCGAACGCACAGAGGCAGTCCTCAACCTTTGTATTCAAGCTAAGGCGCAGCTGCCTCATGACTCGAACGTACAACAAGACTGTTCATCGCTCACTACATCAGGGTACTTTCAGGCGATGAAGACGGCCGAAACCGTTTGGTTTTCTATCAGGGATGGTTTTGATCAATACGCTGTGAACGCAACAAGCAATCGACTTTCCGAACTTCTCAACTTACGAGATGCGGCTCGCGATACTTACTTCGTCTTAATTTCTCCCCCGAACTGATTGACATCTTGAACACTGTCAAAACTTTCGACAGTGTTCTCAACCCATCCCCTCCAGCCAATTCAATGAGACAAGTATGAATATTGCAGTTCAAATATTTATGTCCAAGACCCTCCTTGTCTTCATTCTTAGCTTTGTATACTTGGCTCCTAGTGCATACAGTGCACCCAGATACGGCGGAGTTGGCGATGGTGGAGGCAACTTTATCATTCTCGAAGAAGGTCAAGCCCCTGTCCTTTTAGACCTCTTCATTCACACCCCAGATTTAAAAGATCGCTATGAAAATTCTACGGGTCGACAACTGGTCGTTCGCGAAGGAAATTGGATTCAAGTCAGTGAGCAAGCCGCTTACCCCTTGGCCATCGAAAGGTTGCAAGCGTGGGAAAAGACGGCGCCGATGATCATCAAATTGATTCGAACGTCTTTGAACTCGATGCGATTTTGGCTAGTTCAAGATATTTCATTTCAACCAGGCAGATTCTGGCTTCCGCCTAAGTTCGAGGAATCGCACCCTCGCTTTCGTCTGCAACCCGCTGCAAGTTATGCCAAAGCGGTGGGCGGAGCACAACTCAATTCCATTGCCTACGCGCACGCTGGAGAGTTTTCACAAGCCGGGCTCCTCATACACGAAGCTTTACGTCATATTCAAATCGTAGAAGAAATGAAATTCATCACTGATCAGAATTTAACCGACAAAGCGATTCAAGATCTGACCGCAAAGATCATGCTCACTGAGCCGCGCGAGAACTCTGTACTTGTGGAACAAAGTGAAGCGGGATTGACCTTAGGAGCCGTTTTGCAGGATGAATCTAACAGTGCTTTTATGAAAAACCTTTGCCAGTCGATGAAGAGCACCTTGGAAATCCGAAAAATCGAAATGCAAAAACTGAATGATCATGTCTGCAGCCAAGATGATCAGTTCTCGTTGAAGGAAGCGGCATGGTTTTTCATTCGAGATTCATTCGATAGATTAAGGATTTCTCAAAAAACAATCCATCAGCATGAGGACCTGGAAAAACTGCGAGACAGATTGAGGAATATCTACTTACAGACTTTAGCAAATCAGCTTTCCGAAAGCGATTTGTTGATCGAGTCTGTCAGATTTGAAATCTCAAATATCTTCCAATCTAAAAACAAGGAATAAAAAC
This sequence comes from uncultured Pseudobdellovibrionaceae bacterium, assembly GCA_937900305.1. Classification (GTDB taxonomy): domain Bacteria; phylum Bdellovibrionota; class Bdellovibrionia; order Bdellovibrionales; family Bdellovibrionaceae; genus CALCCV01. Next base: position 5,092 of record CALCCV010000486.1, read on the forward strand.
ATTCGCCCGGTCGCTAATCACTTGTTAGATTTTCAGAGAACCCTTCGAATCGCAATGAAAAGTCGATTTT
>CALCCV010000487.1 GCA_937900305.1 uncultured Pseudobdellovibrionaceae bacterium
CAGCGTTTTGCGAATTTTTTTGGCGCCAAACTTTGAGTGTAAGGTCGATGTGATTTCCAGACATAACTTTGCCTCACTTCTTTTTTATTTGTAGCTTCTGGTTGCGAGTTTCACATTTTCAAACTTCAGCTCTTCTTGGTGCCTGGTCGGGGCTTTGTCGACACCATTGAATTGCCAAGCGGCCGCATGACAAAAGTTTTCATCGTCTCGCCGAGCTTCGTTATCTGACGTTTGATATTCATCACGAAAGTGTCCGCCACAAGATTCGCGCCGCTCAAGCGCGTCACGGCACATGAGTTCTCCAAGTTCAATGAAATCGGCAACACGACCCGCCTTTTCAAGCTCGGGATTGATCCCGTTCAACTCACCAGGAATACGAACATCATGCCAAAAGGTTTCGCGGAGCTTTGGCAATTGAACCAAAGCTTCCTTCAATCCTTTTTCATTTCGAGCCATGCCGCAATAATCCCACATAATTCGGCCCAGTTCTTTGTGTAAGCTTTCGACAGTTCGCGATCCCTTGACGCTCATCATTTTTCCCAACTCGGATTGCACAGAGTTCACGCCTGCCTTGAAGGGCTCTGATTCGATCGATGTTTTTGCGAGGGTCGTATTCGCAATGTAGTTGCCAATCGTGTAAGGCAAAACAAAATATCCATCCGCTAAACCTTGCATCAATGCCGAAGCCCCGAGCCGATTCGCCCCGTGATCAGAAAAGTTAGCTTCACCGGCTACGAACAGACCAGGCACTGTGCTCATCAGTTGATAGTCGACCCACAGGCCACCCATTGTGTAATGAGGCGCGGGATAAATTCGCATCGGTTGAGAATAAGGATCTTCACCCGTAATCTTATCGTACATTTGAAACAAATTGCCATATCGCTCGGCCACTTTGTCTTTGCCCAGGCGAGTGATTGCATCGCGGAAATCGAGGTACACCGCCATTCCGGTGTCCCCAACCCCACGGCCTTCATCAACTCGGTATTTCGCCTGACGTGAAGCCACGTCCCTCGGAGCCAAATTGCCAAAGCTTGGGTACACCCGCTCGAGATAATAATCTCGTTCGGCATCAGGAATGTCTTTCGCTTTTCGTTTATCGCCTTTTTCTTTAGGCACCCAAACGCGACCGTCATTTCGCAATGACTCCGACATTAAAGTCAGTTTGGATTGATTTTCTCCATGGACGGGGATGCAAGTTGGATGAATTTGGGTGAAACAAGGGTTGGCGAAAAAAGCTCCTTTTTTGTAAGCGCGCCAGCTCGCCGTTACGGCGCAGGCCATCGCATTGGTGGAAAGATAAAATACATTCGAATACCCACCGGTCGCTAAAACAACGACATCGGCATCATGAGCTTCCACTGCGCCGGTATTTAAATTCCGACAAATCACGCCCCGAGCTTTGCCGTCGACCAAAACCACTTCAAGCATTTCGCGGCGATTATAAAGTTCCACTTGACCTAGATCCACCTGGCGCATCATCGCCTGGTAGGCGCCAATCAAAAGTTGTTGTCCCGTCTGCCCCCGGGCATAAAAAGTTCGCGACACTTGCGCGCCACCAAAAGAGCGATTGGAAAGCAATCCACCATATTCGCGAGCCAAAGGAACACCTTGGGCAACCGCTTGATCAATGATATTCACACTCACTTCGGCCAAGCGATGCACGTTGGCTTCGCGCGCCCGAAAATCGCCACCTTTTACGGTGTCGTAGAACAATCGATAGACCGAATCGCCGTCGTTCTGATAATTTTTTGCAGCGTTGATTCCACCTTGTGCCGCCACAGAATGGGCTCGACGAGGGGACTCGTGAATACAAAAGGCTTTCACTTTGTAACCAAGTTCGCCCAGAGAGGCCGCAGCACTGGCGCCAGCTAAACCAGTGCCCACAACGATCACTGTGTGTTTACGTTTGTTGGCGGGATTGACCAACTTCATGTCAAATTTGGCCTTCGTCCATTTTGTTTCGATTGGACCGGTGGGAACTTTTGCGTCTAAAATTGTGCTCATTGATAATCTCCCTACCGCGCCAAAAAGACATAAATGGGTTGAGCCATAAATCCACCGGCCACAAGGACTGCGTAAGTCCAGCTCGCCATTTTTACAAGACCACGATGCCCATGATCAAGGAAGCCGAAGGATTGAAACACGGAACCAAATCCATGACTCAGATGAGCCATCAAAAGGGCCAGTGCAACTAAGTACCAAACTACGTAGATGGGATTTTGAAAAACTTCGACAACTAATTTAAAAAGATCCCGCATCGGAACTCCATTAACTGTTGTCTCGTAGTGCGGACCATATTTAAACGTGATCAGGTGTAAAATAATAAATGCCAAAATCACAGTTCCTTGAATGACCATGGTTCGCGAAGCCAAAGAAACCTTCTTCGTACCACTCGCTTTCCCACGATAGCCCACACCGCGAGATTTGCGATTCTCCGCGGTCAGCTGAATGGCCAACTTCACGTGAATAAGCAGTGACAAGATGAGCGCAGCCTCAACAACGTAAATCAATCCACCGCTGGTGATGGCATGACCGTAAGAATTGTAAACATCTCCACTGATAAACATCAGTAGGTTCCCCGCCATGTGACCCAAAATAAATCCAGCCCAGACCAGGCCAGTGAGACCCATAAGATATTTCTTCCCCACTGTGCTCTTAAAGAACCCAAAAGCCACTGCACTCCTCCGATTTAAATTCTGGGACGTGTTTCGCCACTCATCTCAGCAATATCATTTGATTTTCAATTTTATACCTCCAATCAGAAGATGTCCACGAAGCTCGTTGACATTGCGATATGTTAGAAATCTGTCGGTGTGAGATCGGTTCCAATAAAGGGTTGAGAAGACGCGAAAAGTTGAGGTAGGACTCTATCTCGGTTTGTGAAATTTTGATTCGTTTTGTGACTTCAGAATTTTCCATTCTGAGCAAAGGAGCCTCAACATGAAAATCTTTGTGTGCATCAAGCAAGTTGCCGATACAGAAACTAAGGTCAAAGTTCTTCCCGACCGCACGGGATTAGATCCTGCGGGAGTGAAGTGGGTGATGAATCCTTACGACGAGTATGCTGTCGAAGAAGCTATTAAAACTCGTGATGCAAATCCAGGCAGCCAGATTCACGTGATTTCTCTCGGTCCCAAAGTTCGTGTGGTTGAATCTTTGCGCACGGCTCTGGCTATGGGCGCAGATGAAGCCATCGTCGTCAACGCACCTGATTCGCTTGATAACTTTGCAACCGCAAAGGCGCTAGCTAAAGCAATCGAAGGTGAGGGTGGTGGCGACGTTATTTTTTGCGGCAAGCTCGCTATCGATGACAATTCCAGCAGCGTTGGACAAATGATCGCAGAATTTTTAAAAATTCCCCACACAACCGTAGTTTCAAAATTTTCTTACAAAGATGGCAACGTTATTGTTGAGCGCGATATCGAAGGCGGTGCCAAGGAAGTGGTTGAAATGAAAGCGCCAGCCCTTGTCGGCGCCAGCAAAGGTCTCAATCTGCCTCGGTACGCCAGTCTTCCCGGAATTATGAAGGCAAAGAAAAAAACCATCAAAGAACTCGAGTTGGCGGGATTAGGTATCGAAGAGTCGGAACAAAAAGTTCGGTGGACCGAATATCAACTACCACCTGACAAGCCCTCAGTTAAAATGATTTCTGGAGAACCAATAGCCCAAGCCTCAGAGCTGGTCCAGCTGTTGCGTGATGAAGCGAAAGTTTTGTAGGGGAGTGAGGGAGAAAAAATGGCAAAGATTTTATTGTATTTAGAGACGACGGCCGCCAGCGGAAAAGTTCAACTCAAGCGAAGTTCTCTCGAGCTATTGAGTGAAGTTCAACGAACGGGGTGGACAAAAGAAGCTCTTTTATTGGGTTCCCACGCCGAAGCTGCTGCTGCCGAGCTTTCAGCCTGGGGACTTTCCGCCCTCTATGTGGCTGGCGACGCCTCCCTTGATTTGTACAATCCTGAAACCTATGCAGCTGTGTTTGCAGAAGCGCTTGAGAAATCCAAACCTCAAGTCGTACTCGGAACCTCCTCAAGCACAGGTCGCGATCTTTTCCCGCGCGTAGCCGCTCACTTTCAGTCGGGTGTCATCAGTGACGGTGTGGCCTGCGAATGGACCGGAGACACGGTCAAAATTCGCAAACCAATGTACTCCGGTAAATGTTTTGTGACCGGCGAATTTTTAAATGCCCCAGTGAAATTCGTTTTGATGCGGCCGAATCAACTCGCCCTCATAGCAGCTCCAGGTGGAAGCGCTCCGCAGATTCAAAAACTAGGAATGCAAACGCCTTTAAAAACTGTGATCAAAGAACTAGTAAAGGGCACCTCTGAAAAGCTGGATCTGACTGAGGCTAATGTTATCGTGAGCGGTGGTCGGGGTTTAAAAGAGGCCGCCAACTTCAAGCTGTTGCAAGACTTGGGAGATGTCTTGGGCGCAACCGTCGGCGCATCTCGCGCGGTCGTCGATGCCGGTTGGGTTCCCCACAACATGCAAGTGGGTCAAACTGGCAAAACAGTTGCACCCTCCTTGTACATTGCCGTTGGAATCTCCGGAGCGATCCAACATCTGGCGGGAATGAGTGGCAGCAAAGTGATTGTCGCTATCAATAGCGATGCCAATGCTCCTATTTTTCAGAAAGCCACTTACGGAGTTGTTGGAGATCTCTTTCAAATCGTACCGGCATTAACCGAAGAGTTTCGCAAAACCTTAGCGCACCATTAGTATCGATTGTGAAACAAAAAGCTCTCGGTTTTTTAGTGTGGCTCATCTATTCAGCGCTGCGAATGACGTGGCGCCTGAGGGTGATTGAGCCCAAGAGCCTTACTGAATTGCAACTTCAAAAAAGACCTTTTGTGTTGGCCCATTGGCACGGCGATGAGCTGGTGCTGCTTTCTTTGATTCGTCGGTACCGAGTGGCCACCGTTGTTTCGAAAAGCAGCGACGGAGAAATCATGGCGACGGCTGTATCTTTAGTCGGCGGCAAGGTGAGTCGCGGTTCCTCCTCTCGTGGGGCGGTAGGTGGCTTAAAAGGACTTTTCCGACTGTTGAAAGAAGGTCGCACTTGCAGTCTGGCGGTTGACGGGCCCAAAGGCCCACTTCACAAAGTGAAGCCGGGCATTTTTGAAATTTCTAAAAAACTGCAGCTACCGATTTATTGGTGCGGAGTCGGTTGTCACTCAGCCATTCAATTTGAAAAATCTTGGAACAAAACTTTTTTACCCCGACCTTTTGCCAAAATTCTCGTTGAGTGGCACGGTCCCATTGGTCCAGTTTCTCAGGCGCAAGATCCGCGAGATCCCGAGCTCGCAGAGCAACTGGAAGGTTTTTTACTTCGAGCCCGCGAAGATGCGAGAAAACTCGTTGAATGACGTTCCGCCCGATGATTAAATAATGGGTGAATGAATGTAAAAAGCACGGCAAGGACGCCGGCTAGCGAGGTTTTAAACTATGGCAAAGACGCTGGTATTTGTTTTCTCCCTCTTTCTTTCGGGAATAAGTCTTGCGCAAAACATCGCTGTCATTAAACAAGGTGGCAAGGTCGTCAAAGAAATCACGGCAATCGATTTCAACAAGAAGTATGAAGACGTCGTAAAAAAGACTTTCACTCCTCCCACCAAAGCCCAGTTTCTTGAAGACCTAGTCCGATTTGAAATTGGTGTCGCCGAAGCCGAGCGACGCAAATTGGGAAGCGATCCGATCGTTCAAGATCTGATGCGCCAACAGCTTTACAAATCTCTAATTGAAAAAGAACTGGCCGCAAAAGTGGATGCCATCGAACCGAGCGAAGCTGAAATGCAAGCTTGGTACAAACGAAATCCCGAAATTCGCTTCAGCCATATACTGATCGAATTCAAAAATACGGCAACTCCTCAACAACAAGCCGAAGCTAAAAAGCGCGCCACCGAAATTTTTGAAGAGGTCAAAAAAACAAAACGACCCTTTGAAGAGTTGGTCAAACTTTACTCTGACGATCCTCAATCAAGGGCCGCCGGGGGGGACGTCGGTTGGCAATCACGGCTGACCCTATTTCCCAGGTATTACGAAGCGATCGAAAAACTCAAAATCGGTGAAATCAAAGGTCTCGTTGAATCACCATATGGCTTTCACATCGTCAAGATGACGGGTCGCAGAGCTTACGAAAACTCCGACAAACGCCAGGTCAAAATGGGCGTTTTGGAAGAGCGTAAGGTTGCACTCTTTAACGATTTATTTAAAGAATTAAAAAAGACCTATGCCGTAGAAACTAACGCTAAACTCATTAAGTGATCATACCCGAGGGTCAGTCGTTTTCGCCAATTTCGAATTGAACCAGTTCCATTTTGACTAGCCTTTTCTAAGAAAATAGCTTTTATCTTGAATATGAGATCTTCTCGATTTCGATTTTTGTTTTTCGCCGCAATGGCCTTCAATCTTTTGGGTTGTACCCGTTCTGCGTCCTACGGCAATCGGCCAGTGGTGGTCGTCAATGATAAAACTCTGATCGCAGAAGAGTTCGCCGAGCGCTTGGCTCATCGATTGAAAGACCTCGACGCCCTCTCAGCCAAAGATCCTGGCCATATCCGCCGCGCCAAGGAAACCGTCGTGAACGACTTCGTCGTTCAATGTCTCGTCTCTCAGTGGGCTGAAATTAAGAATATTCAAGTTTCATCTGAAGAAGTTGATGCAGAAATTAATAAAGTGAGAGCTGGATATCCTGACGACTCTGCATTTCGCCAAGCTCTCGCAGATCAAGGGCTTTCGCTTTCCGACTGGCGTGAAAAGATGCGATATTCCGTGCTTGAAAAGGCTGTGTTCAAGACTCTGCATGACAGCGCTCCTCCGACCGAAGGTGATGTGGCCAGTTATTACCAGGCGAATAAAGAGTCTTTTAAACGCAAAGAACGAATTTTTTTGCGACAGATTTTGGTCGACGATGAAGCCAAGGCAAATTTAATGCGGCAAGAGACTAAAACTCAGGATTTCGCGGACCTGGCAAAAAAGTACTCCATAGCTCCCGATGGCCGTAACGGTGGGGCCGTCGGGTGGATTGAAAAAGGAACAGTTGATTATTTCGATCCTCTCTTTTCTCAGCCTATCGGATTTTTATCTCAGCCCATTTCGAGTCCCTTTGGATTTCACATCGTAAAAGTCGAAAAAAAACAACCCGCTCAGGTTCTGCCAATCGAAGCCGTCAAAGATTTGATTATCCGCGACTTGCAGGCTAAGAAGGAGCAGGCTGTGTATCTGAAATGGCTAGACGGTCAAATTCGCAGTTCTCGGATTCAAAAGGATCTAGAACTGATCGATGCCATGCAAATTACCACTCGAGGTGAAAATGAATGACCTGCTATTAAAACCTCTGTCAAAAAAAAATCTCAGTTCTTCATTGGCTCTGTTCGCAGCCAACTTTGTACTGCTGGGGCTTCCTAACCAGGGTCGGAGTGAACTTTTAGATCGCACCGTGGCTCTCGTAAACACCGAGGCCGTATATGAATCTGATTTTTCAGATTTGAAAAACAGGATCAAAAAACCAGGCGCCATTGATGAAACTCTAGCTTTCGATTTATCAGTGGATAAGTTGCGCACAGACCGCTCCTCGCAAATGGAATATTTGATTCGGGAAAAACTGATCGACAGTGAAGTAAAACGTTTGAATCTCACTGCCACTCCAGAGCGCATCGACCAAGAGATTCGCGATCTCGCCAAGAAAAACAACATCACTTCAGAGCAAGTGATAAAAGCCATCGGTGAGCAAGGATTCACGGAAGTGGAGTATCGGGCTTTTCTGAAATCAAAAATTGAACGTCAAAGTTTGGTGATGAATGAAATTCTTGGCAAGATTCGGGTGAGCGACGAAGACGCAATGACCGAATATTACAAAGTAAATCCAAACGCTCAGCGAAGCTTTCAAGAGTTCTCGCTTTCTCACATTTTTTTTGATCCAAAAAAGGGCGGTCCGGAGGCGGCCATGGAGCGCGCTCAAGGCGTCAAAAAGCGCCTCGACGACGGGGAGAAGTTTGATTCGTTGACTGAAAAAACCAGTGAAGATCCAAACTTTTCAGCCGGTGGATTTTTAGGAACTTTCAAAACTGGTGAGTTTCTTCCGGAAGTTGAGGCCTCTGTTTCGCAACTCAACGAGGGCCAGGTGTCTGGAGTGATTCGCTCAAAGATTGGCTTTCACATCGTCCGACTCAACAAAAAATCATTCACTAGCAACCCGAATTTCGAAAAAGAAAAAGATCGAATCAAAGCCCAACTTTTTGAAAAACTGGTGGCGAGCCAGATTCGCATTTGGATCGCTAATAAAAAAGAAGAGGGTTACGTCAAAGTGAACGTAAAAAGCTAAGCCGTGGAGACATCACGAGCTCCATCAAAGAGCCGATCTCTTTCCGCCGACGAACTGAACTTGCGCCTAAAATCTGCCGTCTTCCTAACCTGCGGTGATGCCGATGGAATCGGTCTCGAGGTGGCTGTCAAAGCCATCATCCAACTCGCACCTAAAATCCAGCGGCCCATCTTGTTGTTTCGCTCTGGAGATCGAATCTCAAGATCGTGGCTCAAAAAATTGAACCACACGGTTGCAGTTGAATCTCTGAAATTTAAGAAAAGCTCTGATGCTTTTGCCGCCATTTTGTCAAATCGATGGTTTGCCGAAACTCCTCGAACACAAATTTTCGACATCGAATGCCTCGACAATCCAGCTCTGTGGGTGAAACACGTCGCTGAATTTTGCCAAAAATTTCCGGATGCACGAATGGTCACCGGCCCTCTGTCCAAAGAAACAATCTATAACGCCGGCCTATCAGCTATGGGTCATACTGGTATTTTAAAAGCAGTCAGCAAAACAGAAGATTTGCGAATGGCTTTTTTTGGCACCCATTGCAATGTGATTTTGGTCACTGACCACATTCCGCTCAAGAAAGTTGAATCATCTCTGACTCGCCAAGCGCTGCTAAAAACTCTCAAACTCCTTCCCGTTGCTCTCGCTCTTTTGCCTGCGGACCAAAAAAAATTGCCAGTTGCCATACTGGGGCTCAATCCTCATGCAGGTGAAAACGGCCTCATTGGCAATTTTGAAAAAAAAATCCTGATGCCTGTTTTAAAATCTCAAAGATCTTTGAGCTATCAAGTCATCAGCGCAGATTCGGCGTTTTTGCCGCAGCTCAGAAGGCAGCACTCTCTCTATCTGGCGCTGTATCACGATCAGGGCCTTATTCCCTTCAAGACCCTGCATGGCTTTGCAGGCGTGCATGTCACCCTGGGGCTGAGGTTCTTAAGAGTCAGTGTTGACCACGGCACCGCAAAAGAAATATTTAATCAGAACGTCGCAGATCCCCAATCGATGATTGAGGCTCTGCGTTTGGCTTTGAATAGCCCACGTCTTAAAAGTTAAAGTAACCGCTCTTAGTTCTAAAAGGAGATTCTATGCATTTGCCCGTTATCTTTCGCGAGTACGACATCCGAGGTGTTTTCGATAAAGAATTTGATGTTGATTTCGCCTATCGGCTTGGAGCCGGCGTATTTGCATACCTTGAGCACCATGGCTTTTCGCCTTCGACAAAAGCCATCTGCGTCGGCCGCGACGCGCGCCTCTCCAGCCCAGCGATTGAAGACGCCGTAGTCCGGGGTCTCAAAGATTCAGGCGCGACAGTCATTCAACTGGGTCTAGTGACTTCACCCATGTGTTACTTCGCCACGTTTGAGTTACCCAACATCGCCGGCGCCATCCAAATCACTGGCAGTCACAATCCTCCCGAATACAATGGTTTCAAAATCAGCGCAGGCCAAATGACGATCTTTGGAGATCAAATTCAAGATCTGAAAACCTATATCGAAAAAGAGCCTTCAAAAAGATCTGGCGGTAGCGTCAAAGATGTCGACATCAAACCCCTGTACATTGAACGGTACAAAAAAGAGTTTTCTGAGCTCAACGCTTCGGTGGTATTTGACTGCGGAAATGGAGCTGCCGGCGCTATCCTTCGTCCCTTACTCACGGCCCTCGGAATGAAGTCGACCATTTTATTTGAAGAGCCCGATGGCCGCTTCCCAAATCACCATCCAGATCCAACTGTGGAAAAAAATCTGGTTGATCTAAAAGCTGCAGTTTTAAAAGAAAAAGCTGCCTGCGGCATCGGCTTCGACGGTGATGCCGATCGAATCGGGTTGATCGATCACACGGGCAGAGTTGTTTATGGCGACGAATTGATGGTCATCGTGGCTCGTGACATTTTGAAAAAAACGCCGGGTGCAAAAATCATCGGCGACGTGAAATGTTCAGATCGCCTATTCCACGAAATCGAAAAATGCAAAGGTCTGCCGATCATGTGGAAGACCGGTCACAGTCTCATCAAAGAAAAAATTCGGGTCGAGAAAGCTCCATTCGGTGGAGAAATGTCAGGCCACATTTTTTTTAAAGATCGCAACTATGGAACCGATGACGCGATTTATGCGGCTCTTCGTGTTATAGAAATTCTGTCAACTTCGAAACTCACTTTACCAGAGCTTCTCAAGGGTCTGCCCTCAGCGCACTCAACCCCTGAAATTCGAATTGATACGACAGAAGAAAAAAAACATCTGATTGTCGAAAAAATTCAAAGCGTTTTCTCAACTCGCAAAGATCTAAAGGTCAATCTGATTGATGGCATTCGAGTGAGCTATCCAGATGGCTGGGCTCTATGCCGAGCGTCCAATACTCAACCGGTGATTGTCTTTCGGTTTGAATCAGAGACAGAATCAGGACTGCAACGAATTCAAAAAGAATTCGAAGACCTCGCAAAAGAGTATCTCTAAGTCCCTACCCAAATCCAATACGGAGGAACTATGACAACAATGGAGGCTCCCGGTTTTTCTTTCCTTTCTGTTCTGGCCATCTCGACCTTCTTTGTAGGAGGCATGGTTGGCCCACTCAGTTTGGCCTTAGAAAGTTCGACAAACCTTGAGGCCCTGACTTGTTATGATAGAAGCGAAACCCTTCGTGCAGTCGGCCGCGATCCAAGCGAAAGTTTTGCCAGACGTGAAGCCGAACGGAACTTGCACTATCATATCAATTCAGAAAGATACGATTGTGAAATGGATGACGGTCGCTTTTCTGAAGGCTTCATTTATTCGCGATGTCGACCGTTTCTCAGTCAGTATGAATGCGAATCCAATGTTCGCGTCTCTTGCGATTGCCCTTAAGGTTTCACTAACTGGGGACCTGTTTTAATCTTCACGCTCATGCCCCACATACCGTGCACGCGCTAGTGCAATGTTGGGTGATTTCGATGACTTAAACACCCAACAATCGACCACAATTAGCGCAGAGCACTTCGACGACGGTCCAACAGATGCTTCCAGCGAAAATTCCGCTCACCCAAAGAACTAATCATTTCAATTCACAAAAAAAAAGAGCCCCAATGAGGAGGCTCTTTTTTGTGCGAAAATCAGCTCTATCGAGTTTGAAACTAGCCAGCCAATTGAAACGCGATAACCAACGCATAGATGACCAGAGACTCGATCAACACGAGACTCAAAATCATTGGCGTATTGATTTTGTCCTTCGCAGCTGGATTGCGAGCGATCCCTTCGAAAGCTGTTGCGGCTGCGCGACCTTGAGCCAAGGCACCACCCAAAGCTGCGATTGAAATCGCAAGACCAGCACCCAAACCGCGAAGGCCCAAAGCCAAATCGCCCGGAACTGCAGTCGCAACCGCTGTCGCGCCCTCTTGAGCAAACGCAGAGCTTGCCACCAAAATCAAAGAACTGGCCCACATCATTTTGGACATAAGGTTTTTCATTTATTCTCCTTCTCTAGCATTTCCAACATCGGCGAATCTAGAATTGTAAGTTAATTTTTCTTTTCTTCTTCAAACAAAAAAATCTTTTAAAAAGCAGCATCAAATCAAAAATCAATTCAGCTGCAAACTCCACCTGTCTCCTATGACCGGTCTCCACTCACAGCCCTTGAATATCTCGCTAGTGCT
>CALCCV010000488.1 GCA_937900305.1 uncultured Pseudobdellovibrionaceae bacterium
ATAAATTAAGAGATTGCGACACGAAATCAAATCGATTTGTGAAAACGGCGGATCATTGATGAGATTGTGAATTGAAAATAAACACATTTCACGCAAAGACTTGGTCACGTAATAGCGGCCGCCACGTTTATTGAAGAATTTGGCGAGCCGCTCGGCAGACACGTGTTCTGCAATGGTAGATGGATAAGATCCCGCGCGAGCGGCGTTCAACGCACTTTCATCAATGTCGGTGGCGATGATTTGCACTTCGGGTGCCTTGGGTAAGTCGGCTAAAATTTCGCGAACCGTTATGGCGATCGAATAGGCTTCTTCGCCCGTCGAGCAGCCTGCCACCCAAATCCTAATTTTTTGCGGACTCGTCCATCCGCGCACCAGTTTTTCAAGAACTTCAAATTTCAACGAATCAAAGGCCTCGCGATCTCGAAAAAAATTGGTGACGTTGATCAGCAGTTCTTTGAAAAGGGCATCGACTTCTTGCGGTTGCGCAGCGAGTTTTTCGATGTAGGTATCCACCGAGCTGCATTGGAGAACTTGCATTCGTCTCTGAATGCGGCGAAGCAGCGTTGAGGTTTTATAATGTTTGAACTCATGCTGGGTTTGTTTATGAAGCACATCACAAATGGTGTTGAGGCCCGAAGCGATCTGTTCTTTCAGGGCCAATTGATACTTTTGACCGTTAAAGTCAGCAATGTATTTGGCATATTCTAAAATTTCGATCGAAATTTCTGCAGGCAATAACACGTGGTCGACGGCGGCCGTGGCAATTGCACTTTCGGGCATCGACTTGTGTTCGGCTGTGGTCGGTCGCTGCGCTAACGTGAGGCCGCCACTGTCATTGACGTCTCGAATCCCTTTGGCCCCGTCTCCGGCATCGCCAGAAAGCACTACGGCCACGGAGCGGGCCGCGTACTCTTTGCCAAGGGCGGAAAATAAACTGTCGACCACTTGCAATCGATCTTTGAGAGCACGGGCGGGAGTCAGTAGCAGCGCTTCGTTTTCAAATTCTACGAGGGTGTGAGGAGGGATGAGATAGATGTGATCGGCAAGAGGCTTAAGACCGGATTTGACCTCGATCACAGGACTCTTTGTGAAAATCTCTAAGCTCTCCAGCGCGAGCTTTGCACCAGCCTCGTCCAAATGTTGAGCCACGACAAAGGCGGCGCCGTGTGTTTGTTTAAGGCCGCTAAAAAGCTCTTTCAATGCCTGCGTTCCGCCGGCGGATGCACCAATGCCAACCACAATTGTGGGACTTTGATTTTTTGGCCGACTCACTTTTCGCTTTTTCACGAGTCTCGCTGGATGGATTTTCATCAAAATTTATTTTCGAAAATGTAAAATGTAAGGGAGGTCCTGGGAATGGTCAAACTTTCCCCGTGCTGGTGAGCGGACTGCATTTTAAAATGACTTCAAGAATTTCAACGCACGGCAAAGGAATTTGAGGTCTCTGGCTGGAGCCATTGTTGACTCTGTAGATTCGGATCCTTCACCAGCCGTTGCTCTTTGCTATTGGCTTATAAGTAAAATCGAGCACCCAAAACAAAATCATAAATAATTTTTGAGTTCGGATATAGCAAATAGGCAGGCGCCAACTCGGCAAAGACACCGGTCCGTGATTTCGGTGTAAACCATTCAAGGCCTGTGAGAGCTCGAAGAAAGTAGCCATCTCCTGATCCCGTCGTCTCTTCTTTCCAAGAGCAACCAAAGCGAACGCAATTTTCATCCCGATGCCAAGTTCCTCCCCCTAAACCACCACCCACATAGAAAAGAGTTTGGCTAAGAAAACCGGGATTTTTGGCAAACAGCTCTGGAAATTGGTAGTGGACATCTGTGTAGAACACAGTGAAGGGGCGACCTAAATATTCGACGTTGAAATCAATGGCCAGATTTTCTGAATACCAGTATTTCAAACTGATGGCACCGGCATTTCTGAATCCCAGACTTATCCCGGGAGCGAAGGTTCCAGGTCGAACCCGAGGAACTGCAAATGCAGATGAAGTCAAAAAAACGAGAGTCGTTAAAATCAGATTCACAAAAATCAAAGGAAGAAATCTTCGAGTCATTTTATCACCTATCATTTTCGGTAAGATCCTGTTCAGCACTTTCAAAATAGAGCCAAACATTTAAACACTGTCCAAAAGTTTCGCGAAAGACTTGGACTTTGCAGGTGAGATCAGTCTCGCCAAATTCTGGACTTAAAAAATCAAATCCAACTCATTGGTTCATAAAATTTTGTCTGTCTCAATTTAAGAAGCCCTCTCGAATGCAAAGCCATTTGCCGATAAAATTAGATCGTTGGGAGAGGGCAATGTCAAAGAGTATGCAACCGCCGACATCACGAACCAAAGTTGCACGAATGCTCGCTCTCGTTGCCATGGCGTGGACATTGTTAAATGCGTTTTCGGCAATGGCGATAGATGTACCTTCCACGGTGATGGCCTTGCGGCTAAAAAATGCGATCACGGGTGGCTTAATGCCTTCATCAGATCCTCTTTTTGCTCAGATGGTCACACTGGTCGCCGCGGGAAATGTCAAAGGTGCTGCTCTGGTTGCAGCGAATAGCAAATATTTTGCAAATTACTTGGCTCGTCGTTTGGCTCTGCAAATGCAATCTCCCTCTTTAGATGCGAGTGGGATGACCGACAATGATGCGTCGGCCTTTCTCGTTGCGCACTTTGTGGGAGGAGGAGGTGCAGTTGCACGAATCAGCACCATTTGGTCTGAAAATGCGACTTACCTTGTGGTGTCGCCATCGACCGGAGCTCCGATTCACGCGGCAGATCTATCAGATGATGATTTAGCGACAGTGGATTGGACACAAATGGTTCGAGTTGGTGGGCAACAAGACATCACCGGAACTTATCTGCCGGTCTCGGTCGTTGGCGGATACACGACACTCAGCGATCGTGCGAATGACAATTCGTTTGCAATGTTTGGAGCAACGGCTGGCACCAACCTTCGCATGATTGAAGGAATTTGGCAGATTGCGACTGGGTTTGCACTATTAGATGTGGCCTCTCCCGCTGTCGAAGTGGAATTGGTTCCTCGTTTTGTTCCCGTCTATGATCCCAATTTTTTTCATGGCCAAGGGCAAACGGCTTGCATTGCTTGCCACGGCGGTGGAATGGCTTCGGTCGGTCACGGCTATGCAACGGTCGCTAATGTTTTTGATTTTACTGAAGATGGTTTTACTTACATCGCGAACCCGACAGTGAGAACGATGAAGTCTTTAGGTTCTGATCCCAATCAGCGCAATCGAAATTTGACTTGCGATTTGACGCGAACACCGACGCCGGTCTGCAATCCGAACAGTTTTGATGTGGACTCCGCCCAGAGTTGGGATGTTGCAAAAACATGGAGTGAAACTGGTGTTCTTTCGGCGATGGGCTGGAAAGGTCCGACAACGGGGAAAGGCTTGCAGCAATTGGGTTATGCAATTGCTCAATCGTGGGTGGTGTATCAGTTTTTCACGCAAAGGGTGATCGGTGAACTCTGTCCGTTAGGAACTTTCACTTCAGCGGAAGTCAGTGCGATTGCAGCGAGTGCGAATCCATGGGCCGATCCCGCGGGCACAGATGACATTCGAACGATTGTTGCGGGTGTTGCATCCAGTCCGGGGTGTCTGTGAAAAGGATTTCAAATCAAATCATCGCGGCAGGTGCCGTGTGTCTCGCCGCGTTTGTTGTCGGTTGTTCCTATCACGAAAAAGAAATTCCTTCGCACGGTCAAGTGGGTGTAGCTGTGGAGCCAACTCCTATCTCCAACAATACGGTGGCACAAGCCGGACCCACGACGGCTGTTTCCGGAGGAGCGAATCAAAATGGAGTTCTTGTCGCCACGGGATCTGGTGTGGTCGCTCGGCTTGAAAACGGCCTCGAAAAAAACGCAGTATCGACCGCGGGCAATTTTAAAAAATCACTGAAATTGGTAAATACAAATCTCCCTTCGAAAGCGAATATTCAAAACGCCTCTGGGTTTGATCAAGTGCAACTTTTGGCTTATGCCGCGTGCTCGGATTTGACCACCGGAAACAATCCGCTGATGAAAACAGTCTATGGTGTGATTCCAAGTGCCACAATCGCTTCGAACCAGCCAGCATTGATCGCGGCGGGACTGCGAATGTTGGATCAGCACACCGCGGGGCTCGCTTCGCAAGGGCCCGATAGCGCCGCCGTTACGACCGTATTGACAAATTTAGTGCAAGCGCAAGCCGCAGTGGGGACGAACACGAGCAAAATGGCCTTCATGACAGTTTGTATCGCCGTAAATACAGCGGGAACAAGTATGTTGGGACTCTGATTTTTTCGAAGTGGGGATGAATGACTTATAAGGCAAAATTAAATTGGAAAGACCTGGTTGAAAAGCGCGACCACGCTGGAATTTCTCGCCGGGATCTTTTGGCCCGAGGGATGGCGACTGGATTTATAACGGCGGCTCTTCCCCCGGCGCTTTTGTCACTCATCGGTGGGCGGGCTGAATCCGCTATGCTCACTTGTCCTCCGGCCACCAGAGCGGCAGGTGCGATTGCGCAAATATACGCCGAAGGCGGCCCAACAATGGGTGCGCGTTTCATCGGCGAAGATCAGGCGGCGTTAATGAACGCTACGGTGGCAGCGAATTATGGAATTTCCGGAACCAACCTTTTGAAGCTTGGATCTAATTTAGTTATCGATACAACCAGTCCCTTCGGCGCGACAATCATGCAGGGGCCTCCGGGTTGGGTGGGTGGATCCACCGATTGGCAAACGAAGGTCTTGAGCAAAATTAGCGGTGGAGGACACCGAGGCCCGTTCAATGCGGATGACGGAGCTGGATCAAACACAGGTCTCTTAGGAGGCGTGGCTTCTTTCAAAAATACTCAGCTAGGAAAAGATCTGCAAATTTCCGTTTCAAACAAAATGGCAAACTGGGCAACGGGAATTGCGGCTAGCTCGATTTCAAGAAACTCTCTCACACCGGCTGGATTGTCGACTCTCTTTTCGGTCGCTCCGAGCGCGAATGGATTGGTGACCTCGCAATCCATGACCGATGCTTCGAATGCGGCCATCGATATCGCGGCCGCTCTTAGCAATACCTTTGGTCACTCGACTAGAAATGGAGCAACGACTTTGGCAAATTCAACGGGTTGCGCGCTCTATGGAAATTCAGCGTTGGTCGATCCTGCATTTGGCAGTTCATTGTTCACAGCGACGGGAATTTCGGCGCTCAGTGCGCTGTTTACGGTGAGTGATTTGAGCACGGCCGAACAAGCTCTGTTGGCATCCTATTATCAATCGGCCAGTGGTGTGATTGGTGGAGTCGTGCTCCAGCTCGGTGGCCGCGACTATCACGGGCAAAATCCGCAGACGGTCATTGCACCCGCCGACATCGAAGAAGCTCGCGCCATTGTGATGTTTTTGGCGGCCTGTTATGCAGCGAATGCGCCAGGTTCATTTTTGTACTTTTCAAACGGGCAAGCCGTTGCCTCAGGAGTTCAAGCGGTCACCGCGACCATTGGCAATACAACCGCGACGATCAATGCACCCGTCGCACGGGGTGATGCTGGTGGATCTTACAATGCAGGTCTGGTGATTTTTTTCAATCCCGCCGGCCCCGGCCCCGCTGCGCTATTCACTGGAACCATCGCTGCCAACAGCGGGAATGCAAAAACAGCCACCACGATTCAATCTTCGCAAGCCGCTGTTTCGGGTTTGTATCTCTCGGCATTGAAGTGGATCAACGGTGGAACCGATCCCACCGCAGCGGCAACAGCGATGAACATTCAAAATCTAGCGGACGTTATGGTTTTATGATGATGGCAACAACAATGGTGATGACTTCGATGAAACAAAAATTAGATTGGAGATTGTGGTTTTTTTTCAATCTGTGGGTTGTGGCATCTCTTTGTGGCTGTGACGCAAGTCACGTGACAGACTCCGCTAGCAGCGCCGAGGAGACAACCGCCGTTTCCGTCGCGTCGCTCGAAGGTTTTAGCTCGACCATCTATGCTTTCGGACAACAAAATGGCTGTGTCACTTGTCACGCCAGTCGCGTGAACCCTCAATGGCAAAACCCAAATGTGGAATTGGCTTATCAATTTGCGCGGCCATTTGTTGATTTTGCCAATCCGGTGGCTTCGATTTTTGCGTCTTATGTTAGTAACAATCATTGTAACAATCCGATTTGCAATAATCCAAACAACGAAAGCGTCATGCAAAGTCTCCTCACGCAGTGGGCATTAATTGAGGTTCAGCAGGGGAGTTCGACGTCAGGGGCTGTGGCTGGTTCAACTTTGGCAAATCCACCTTACGTCACAGCCACTTTGCCCATTCCCAATCCGTTGCCATTGATCACAACCAAAGATATTGCCGTCTTGAGGTTCAACCTCTCGGAGTTGACTCCAGCTCTCAGTAATCTGAGTGGCGCTGTTTTGGAATTGAGCATTCAATCTTTTAACACCGGTCAAAATGAATACAAAATTTTCAATCCGAGAATTTATGGCAATCTGCGATCGATCAACCTCAGTGGAATTCACATTTACGTGAGACCGGCCAGTGGTTCGGGCCTGGGAACCGAAGATGTGATTCAAGGTGATCGTTGGGCTGATGTGCAAGCGACGGTTCGGTCTGCCGCGACCCCGAGCCCGCTGCCAGACGGACCCGTCACCAGCTTGCCATCAATCACATCCATCGTTTTAGGAGTTGAAGCACAGTCGGAAGCGGATGTTATCACTATCGGCTTCGCCCAAATTCGATAGCATCACCTGTCCCAGACCACAGGTTACATTTTGATATTCAACTTTCTCAAAAAAAGAAATGCGCTTGCAGCTGACTGTTGTTTTCATCAACGAGTGTTTGAGTGGTTTCAGATCTTTCTTTGGTGGCTGTCATCAGCAATTCGGTTTCGAATCCCGAGACCCAAAAAGTTTTCACGCCAAATTCGAGTTGGGTCGTGTTGCCTTCTCGTAAAGCTCGGTTGGTGCCGGCCACCGAATAGTTGACGACGGCGTAATTTTCGCGCCAAAAGCGGTACTTATTTTCCAGCGTGACAATCGTTCCTTTGTCCATGGATTGATCCTCCACCGCAACTTCCACTCTTGTTACATTCACATTTCCAACATATTTTCCGAGAGTCGCGCCGACATCATAGGCCATCATTTTTCGTGTGGTCGTCTGACCCGAGATATCTGCCAAGGTGTTCCAGTAGGACAACATCAGTGACAATCCCGAAGCTACAAATCGGCCCCCCAAGTTGACAACAGTGCCTTCCGCCATTCCCTGTTCATCGTTGATGCCTGTTTTTTTATTGATCATGTGAACATTCAAGAAAGGTGCGCCGGGAGCGGCCCCGATCGAAGTCGTATTGTAAGTTACAAACTGTGAGAGGCCAGTGATTTCGTTGATCAAGCTTGTGTGATTTGCACTGACATGACCAAAAAGGGGTCGATAGAGCCCCGACTGAACCCAGCCATTGTAAGGTAGATCGTCCACCAATAAATAAGCAGATTTGACCTTATTTTGCCCGTTATACATTTCATCCCAGTGATCTTGATCAGGAGGATTCCCATAGCGATGCTCAAAAACTAAATGCAGCGAATGAACTGGTTCCACTTCAACGCCGATATCAAGGCCCATGAAGGCGCTGTAGCTTTTTGACTCTGCGGCCGTATTGGCTCCGTTCACATCCGTGGAGCCGCCGGTATTTAAAAAGAAGTAACGCATATCCAGACCGGCTTGAAACCACTGTTGATTTTTTTGCCTCAACGGATCTTCGCTGGGAACTCGGTACATAAATCGTCGTGGATCCGTTTCGATTTGGTCTTCATAGGCAGCATTGCGCCGTTGGAAGTTCGTTTCGTCGGGGAGTGATTCGCTCGTTTTCATCGCCACGCCACTTTCATAAATGGTCTTTTCGGACGATGCATCTTTGCTCAAATTCGCCATAAATCTTTTCACACCCTCATCGTTAAATTTCTGCTCGCCCAGAGGCGCCGGAGGTGGTGAGTTGAGGCGCCACGAACTGGGTGAAAATGATTTCAACCAACGCGATTCATTCCACTTGCCATATTGATTTCGAATTCCGCCTCCGTTGGGGCTGACGTGACAAGCCTTGCAAGAAAATGTGCAACGCCGATCGGGCTCGGGCAAATTGACTCGACCCGGTGAGTGACAGGCGGCGCAGTTTTGGGCAAAGCGATTGGCCATCCATGGTTCGGCCGCGGCCCGCAGGGTCAAAGACAAAAGACCGATCAAAAGTGCAAAAGTAAGAATTTTCAAAACGCCACCCTTTCCGAGGAGGTTTTGTCTCTCGGTGCAACTGTCCTAGTTTCACCTGAGAAATTTCGGGAATCAATTTGACTTTCGTGAAAGCCGACACAGACGGACGTCCAGTTTTCATCTTAGCCAATCCAATTCTGATCTGCCTGCGCGGAGTGACTCGAGGGATTGTTTGCGAAAGTGGTCGAATGGAAATGCTTAGAAGTGTCTCGAAATTAGACGGCTGCTCAGCCTCTTCCCGCTGAAGCTCTGGTTTGAAGCCCTGGGGCTGCAGGATGAAAAACAAAGTAATGTCTCAAAATATTTAAAGATTTTTAAAAAATGCGGAAAATTAAATGAACTGGTGCTGAGCTTGCTTTACGTGGCGTACTAACCAAAAAAGGCCAGGAAATTATGACAAACAATCTACGAACCAAATCTCCACTCTCAAAATTTTTGAGAGCAAATCTCACGATCGCGGTTTCGGCGATTCAAATTTTTGCCTCCCTGGCCTCGGCCGCTGAGCCGGTCATCAACAGCGGCCTTAGGGCTGATACTGTTAACCGATCTTATACTGATCCAGTTCCGACACCACCTAAGGTGAAAACTCCTGATCCTTTAAACCCAGTCACTCTGACGCCCGGAAGAAAGGCGCCGCCGGCTGCGACAAAACCATTGATTGAAGACAATGCCGGAATCAAAGTCCAATTGACATTAGACGCTCAGGGCACCTTTAGCAGTCAACGACATGGGGAGGCTCAGGCCATTCAAGTCGGTTTTCGCATGGGAAGCGACGGAGCTATGATCCCTTCGAGCATCCAAGAGTTTGTTCGAAATTTTGAGGGTGTAAATTCAAAAGGTGAAACTCGAGATGGCACTAAATCGCTTGGGCCGGATGGAGATTGGATGTGGTCATCGATCCTACGGCAATTTCCACCCAACATGGGACCAAGGATTTGGTTAAAGAGGATAAGGCCAAAATTCAAGAAAATTTGAAATCTATTGGGATTCAACCAAGCGATCAAAATGTGAATGATTATGCTGCAAAGCGAGAATCCGCTCAGCGGCAGATCACAGAGCAACAAAGAAAAATTCAAGAAGAAATCAAGAACGATTTTTATAGAAGGGTGGCAGCGAGAGAAACCGGGAAAAATGAAAAAGCCCCCAGGGATGTCACATTAAATTCCGCGGCCATAAGAAAAATGGCAGATGATGCTGTTACACAAGGGTTGAAAGCAAAACATGACCTCGATCGGTCTAAGAAAGAATCTGATCAAGCGTTGAATCGCATGTTGCTCGAAAATTCGGTTCCGATCTTTTGTTTGAGCGGTTATGGAATTTTGGGTGAAGGCAACGTTCTGGTCACGTGGAAGTTGGGAAAAGATTATATTTCGTCCGGGGATTTTCGCGACGGCGGCGGAAGAACTCGTCTGGCAAACATTCTTTTGACTGGAGACTGGGCCGAAAATATCAGCGCTCCAGGACCTACTTACGGAGCTGCATTTGGCACTGGTTGGTCGATGAATCGCCCCTCTGAATATGACCACTCTCAATCTGAAGACAACATCCGCCTTTATGGAGAGATTGTTTTCTTCCATGACAAATTGTCTATCATTTCACAATCTCAGCAGGTCACAGCGCAGATGATAATGGATAGTGAGGAGTACGGTCGTCAAAAAGGGTATGAATTCAATTCGGCCATGGTCCGCGCTGTGGTGCAACTCAACGGCATTTACGCACTAGGTGCTAAGAAAGTTCAGTTTCACGCTTCAGCGCAGAATCGCCATCAGTACGGAAAAGGCGCAAACTTCGGTGTCATCGTAGATCTTTATAAACGGAACATCGTGTTTGCTGAGATAGCGCAGGGTGGAGACGGAGATTTTTCAAGCGGAGCATTTTCTGCGACCTACGCAAACGTCACTAAGATCACCCCCCCGGATGCGTTGCAGAAATTAGTGGGTTCGGCTTTTCCATGGACTTTCCAATTGTACGCGGGTGTGTCGAAAGTGAGCAATGTGCTAGATCCCGCCGGTCGTATGGTCGGCGATGGCAAGAATTTTTCTTACGAACGAGTGGATTCTCGATCTGGCAAAGTGGGTTTTCAGATACGGGTGCCTTTTAGTAATCTGTTTTGTTTTTCGGGCGGACTGGAGTTACGAGCTTATGTACCTGAGGACGCCGAAGAAGACAAAGATGAGCAGAGCTGGCGTGACATTTTCGGGGGAGTGCGATTCACCTACAAACTCGGTCGCAAGGCAGGCAGCGATCCTTGCTTTGATGATTGATGATGAGTGATAGAGACAAGCTTCTGCGCAAGGTCTAAACAGGCTCAAAAAAAAGTCCAAAAAAAAAGACGCCGGAGAGATCCAGCGTCTTTTTTTTATCTCTTAACGGCGCGCGAATTGCACTTTGATTGAATTGAAAATTTCAACGAATTGGCAGCTGCCAGTTTGAATCTCATGCTTCGGAGTGTGTATGTTAAAGTCTCAAAGGTGCCGTCTTGTGCTGCCTTGTCTAATAGTTTTTCAGGTTGCAGTCTTATCACTCAATGTGGGTGCCGCCACTCCCGATCAAGAACGGGCTGCGTCGATCGAATATCATCAGTTGCTCCTCCAAGCTTTGCCAAGCTCCACAGCGGAAGGAGCAGAGTTTCATTACGTTTTGGACGAGCCGTTGCTCGCCGCTTCGCAAGCGCAAACAGTGACGGAAGCCATGGACGAGTCGAAAAAATCTTCGCTCGAAGCCCTTTCACAAAAAACCACCGAGAGTTTAGGTTTGGCGTCTCCGCCGTCAGCAAACTTGGAAGCTCTTTTGAAATCCGAGCCGGTGACTCTCGTGATTGTCCCAGGAATTTTTGGTGAATTTATTAGAAACCGTCCGTTTGAAGAGATCTTTTCGAGAACTGAATCGCACGATGCAATATTATTTAAATCTCAATTCGCCGAGGCGTTGAGTGAATTTTCTCCGGCGATCATTGATGAATCTTTCGATTTATCAACTGGTACAAGGAAAGATATGAGTCTTGATCAACTCGTGCATGTGGCCAGTATTGATGATGCAAGCAAGTCACCGCTTGTGCGCATGGTTCTTATGAACGCACCGATGATGAGTTTTGAAACGTTAATGGATGTCGACAAACAAGCAGAGACATTTAATCGCCGGCTCGCTAAATACTTGGAGATCACTGGTTCGCAAAATATTGTTCTGGTGGGTTACTCCCGCGGCACAACAACTGCGCTGTCCATGGTTGCACAGGCAAAGAGGCAATCACTGCCGTGGTTGAAAAATGTGAAGGGACTGGTCAGTTTGAGTGGCGTAACATTCGGTTCCAATCTTGCCGACGAAGCCGCGAATCCTTCGACTGCGCCTGGAAAGGGACTGAAGTTACTTGAAGATCTTCAAGCCAATTTAACGTTGCCCGCGGATAGTGTAAGCTTCATGCAAAAGACTGGCATTCGTTTTAAAAATCTCGGTGTTTGGGCCACCTTTGTAAAGGAGGGATTTAAAGTTCTTCGCGAGATGAAAAAGGAAGCTAAAGAAGAAGCGGTCACAGAGGCGCAGCCTGTGGAAAAATTGTCCTTCCGACTTTTAGATCCGAATGATCCTCTGGGAATTATTTTGCAGATGGGTCAAAAGTTGGGACTGAACAATCCGATCGCGGATTACTGGGAAAATGTCCGCCGATTTAAAACATTCTTAAAAAATATTTTAACTGGAGTCGAGCAATTGACCACGCAAAGTCGCGAAAAATGGTGGAAAGCGAACGTAGTTCCCGAGGAAGGGTTGATCTATTACTCCCTGTCAGCGGCAATGGCGGATCCCACAAGGTCCGCATTTGAGAAAAATATTTTCGAAGGCGGCAATTCGTACAACAAGTCATATGACGACATTTCTCTTTTGAAAAATCACCAGGAGTACATGCGTCTCAGCGGAGTGGTTTTGAACGACAGCCAAGTTTCGGTCGTGCAGTCTATGTTTTTACCAAATGTCTTGGCAAAAATGAATCCTATGCAAGCTCCGCTCAACATTCAAAACCTCGGCGTACTGAGTTCCCACCACTGGGGTCTCGCTCTGCAAGTCGTGAATAAAATGAAAGAGGGCGAAGAGGTTGATGGTTCCATTGATACTAAGTTCAATCCATTTCCGCGCGAGGCCGTGCTCAAAGCCATTGCCGGTAAGGTGGCATTGGATTTAGCGAAGCCCTAGTCACTTTAACTCAGCGGTGACGTGGATACATGGATTGGCAACAGTTCCAGCTCCATCGTCACGCTGCCGAAATGGATCGTCAGTACATCGTTTTGAACAATCACATTCCAGCGGTTGTCTCTTTGCAGAGATTGAGAAAGCTCGTCGAGCGATTTTGGCTTCAGGGCAAAGAACTTAATGGTTTCCAGTTTGTGAACCGTTTGAGAGTTCAGTTCGGCGATCAGTGGCTTCGGATCTTTGTAGGTATAAACTTTCACAACCTTAGCTGCCTTCGTCGCTTTGTGAAGCTTTTTCGGATTGGGACTTCCGATTTCGATCCAGAGAGCCATCGTCCCGTTCAAATCGAGAGCTCGAACGGCGGGCGCCTCGGGATCACCCAGACCTTGGGGTGAGAACTCAATGCCCTCTTGCGCATTGACAATGTAAGCGATCACTTTGCTGAGCAGATAGATCGAAGTTTCAGACGGATGTTGAGCCACCCGAAACTCTAAATTTTCATAGACGCCGCGGTCAATATCCGAGAGATCGATTTTGAATCGATAAAGAGTCGAGGTTTGTGCCATTGCTCGACAAACTAGCCCGGCCCCGGGGATAGATCGAGGATATTATTTTTTCGGGACCATTTTTCTAGCCAAGCGCCGCTCCCTCGCAGTATCTTTCGCGAATATGCCAACCGAGACGAATTGTCCAAAGTGTCGCTCTGAAAACATCTATGTCGATGGTCATTTGTGGATTTGCCCAGAATGCGGCCATGAATGGACCACAGCCGCTCCATCTGCCGAGGCCGGTTCTTCGGCCCAAATAGTGGGTGAAGATAGGCCAACAGATTCGACGATCCGAGATGCCTTCGGCACTCCACTGGCCACGGGAGATTCGGTGACTGTAATAAAAGAACTCAAAATCAAAGGCTCTTCGTCGGTCGTTAAAGTCGGAACCAAGGTCAAAAATATCAAATTGGGAGATGGTGGTGATGGTCACGACATCGCCTGCCGCATTGATGGTCTTGGTTCGATCCATCTCAAATCAGAGTTTGTCAAAAAAGCCTAGCTCGCCAATCCATATCCATATCTAAGGCATCTCCCACGCACCAATCGACCTCTTATATTTTGGCACTGAGTTTGCGAGATAGCTGTTCAAGAGATCGGCGAGGTCTCCGATTCGAACGTTCGGGACATTAATGCCTCAACGCTCGGGGTACTTTGCCGACCTCTCAAACATTTTTGTCTAAATAACGAAGTCCGAAAAACCTAACAACAAAGTTCGCACAACGACGAAGGAGATTTTATGAACATGTATTCTGAAAACACCGATGGCACAGCAATGGTCGCAAGCACATCTGAATTCGGTGCCAATCCTTGGCATTCACGACTGTCGTGGAAATCGATTTTGGCAGGCG
Organism: uncultured Pseudobdellovibrionaceae bacterium; assembly: GCA_937900305.1. Lineage (GTDB taxonomy): Bacteria > Bdellovibrionota > Bdellovibrionia > Bdellovibrionales > Bdellovibrionaceae > CALCCV01. The sequence continues at coordinate 13,834 of CALCCV010000488.1, forward strand.
CTGCGACTTCGATTTTCACAT
>CALCCV010000489.1 GCA_937900305.1 uncultured Pseudobdellovibrionaceae bacterium
CAATCACGAATTCGTTCTTCACAGAGGCGACTGCGCAGCAACCGAGAACTCGTTCGTCCATTTCAGCCACCGTAAAGTGCCAATCACGAATTTCGTTGGGAGTGATTCGAGTGACTTGATTGCAAAGATCAAGATAGGCTAAATCGTACGGCCAGTGCGCTTTTGATCGAGCGGCAATCGTGTTCAATAGAGAGGCTTCATTGATGTCAGCGGGTCGCAATCTGTATTTGTTGTTCACGATAAAACTCCGTGCCCTCTGCCGAACTCGATTGAATCTAGATTTTTAGATAGCACTGGTGAAAACGTGGGTCACCGAAATAGAGTTAGATCAAATGTGCCCGATCTCCACGGATATTCAGGCTTCCTTAAGGCAGAGTGGAATGACTTAGCTTTGCCCGAACTGAAGATTGCGAATGCCATTAATGTCGCTTTAAGGCATTCCTGAAGTAGTTTTTAGATGGACTGTGGATTGAAATCGGGCAGTCCTCCCGAATTATTTCAACTTATTCTCAAATCACCAGTTCCATGCGCTTGTAAAAGTCAGAGGTCTCTCCCTGCGGGACAAATCCCATTTTTGAGTAGGTCGAGAAGCGCCCCGAAAATTCAGCTTCGTTGGCCGGAAATTTTTCGCGATGCTCTTCTGGGATGGGAAAGGCCGAGATGATTGAGGCTGCTCTGTCTTTTGCATATTCGATTGCCGCCGAAATCAGTTTGTTCGATAGACCCTTGCCTCTAAAGCCGTCTTTGACAAAAATGCAGTGAATTGACCATTCATTTGGTTTGGCGGAAGCCTGGCAGTCATGGCCGATCAATTCTGTCATCGGATCGATAGCAATCCAGCCGATACATTCTTGATTCTCGTAGGCCAAAAGTCCGTGGTTTTTTTTGAAAGGTCAGCTCCTTCATTTTTTCTTGAGCGGCGACATCCAGTCCAGATGGAAGCAATAGGTTAATAGTGGAGCCTCGGCTGGGGATACCGCTCTAACCTAGAGGTGTGATGGGGAAACAATTTGCAATAATCCGCTTTTCTCAGGTTCACGGAGTTTTTTGATGAACAGACACGAGTGAGTGGAGTTTAAATCCTAACAGGATAAACACAAATAAAATCATATGGATGAGGGAAGCCTAGGATTCGAGCTGTTCCACTCGTTGGGACTGAGTACTTTTCTCATCTTCTTATGTACAGATGCAGCTCTTGTCGATAGATTGCGGCCTATGCGCACAGAGCATCCAGTTATAATTCAAGGTGGTATGGGAATCGCGGTTTCGGGTTGGGAGCTGGCGAGGGCCGTTTCCAAAACGGGACAATTGGGTATTGTTTCGGGAACTGCGATCAATTCTGTTTTGGTGCGTCGTCTGCAAGATGGCGATGTGGGCGGTCACATGCGCCGTGCGCTCGCCGCTTTTCCGTCTCAAGCTGTTGCGCAAAAAGTGATTGAAACTTATTTTTTAGAAGGTGGGCGCGCACCTGGACAGGCTTACAAGCGGCCACCGATGTTTGCACTCGAATCTCCGAAGCTATTGTTGCATACGACCGTGGCGGCGAGTTTTGTTGAGGTGTGGCTTGCGCGTGAAGGTCACCCGGGTTTGGTCGGTGTCAATTTGCTTGAGAAAATCCATACCCCCAATTTGGCCTGTCTTTACGGCGCTATGTTGGCCGACGTAGATTATGTGATTATGGGTGCCGGAATTCCTCGAGAGATCCCTGGTATTTTGGATTTGTTTGCGCAAAATGAAAAAGCAAGTTTGAAAGTTCCGGTGGCTGGGAGTGATGATGCCGTCATGTATTTTGATCCCCGCCACGTGATGGAAGGCATGGAGTTCAAACCTTTGAAGCGTCCGTTCTTCTTTCCAATCGTTTCGTCGGCGGTACTTGCGATGAATTTGAAAAAGAAATCTACGGGACGAGTGGATGGTTTCATTGTCGAGGGTCCTTTGGCAGGTGGCCACAATGCTCCTCCGCGAGGTCCTATGAAACTCAATGAGCGCGGCGAACCTATTTATGGCGTTCGTGACGAAGTTTCGTTGGCCGACATGGCAGCCCTCGAGCTTCCCTTTTGGATGGCCGGCGATTATGCAACCCCAGAAAAGTTAAAAGAAGTGCAGGCCCAGGGGGCGCAAGGCATTCAAGTGGGAACATTATTTGCATTTTCTGAAGAGTCTGGAATCGATCCAAAGTTACGCAAAGAAGCTGTTCATGCTGTTTTGCATGAAAAAGCTCCCGAGGGTGGATGGATCTTTACCGATCCGCGCTCGTCACCGACGGGATTTCCGTTTAAGGCTGCCCGAATTCCAGGAAGTATTTCAGAGCCGGCGATTTATCTGGCTCGAAAGCGAATTTGTGACCTGGGATATCTTCGACACTTTTATAAAAAAGAGGATGGTACGCTGGGGCAACGCTGTCCTGCTGAGCCTGTGGCTGACTATCTCAAAAAAGGTGGTTTGGAAGAGGACACTGTTGGTCGCAAATGCCTTTGCAATTCTTTGATGGCTGATATTGGCATGCCACAGATTCAAGCTGGCGGTCATCGAGAGATGCATCTGTTGACTGCGGGAGATGATCTGAACAAAATTGCTCGCATTCTGAAGCCGGGCCAAGAGAGTTATAGCGCAGTGGATGTGATTTCTTATTTGATGACCGAAGAAAAGTCGCAATCGGCGTCACCAACTTTTATTGATAAAAAATTGGCGCATCCTTAGCCGCGAGAGTCGTCGATGCGGAAAAAAAAACCTACGAACTCAGCTTCCACTTTTCACTTCGTAATTGGTGACATTCATGGCTGCCGCAACGAAATGATTCAACTCGAAAGTGAACTGACAAAATTCGCAAAGAAACAAAATCGCAATGTCTTTGTGGTTGGTGTTGGGGATTTGGTGGATCGAGGTCCTGATTCAGCAGGTGTGATCGAACACTTCCGATCTCGTCGACGCGATCACCTGTCGCTGATTGGTAACCACGAATTGATGATGTTAGAAACTCTGCAGGAGTTTTGTCCAAAAGATTTTGTTGGTCTCAAAAAACCGAATTGGTTTGTTTCGATCAAAGAGCAATACAAATGGCGAAAGGGTTTATCCAAATCTCTTTCGTTTGCAGATTTCAGAGTCTTACGAAAAGTGCAATGGCTTGGTAACGGGGGACACGAAACACTCGAGAGCTACGGCCAGGACTCAGCGAAGCCAGAAACTTGGAAGGTCCCGCGGGCCCATTTGAGGTATTTGCTCAGTTGTAACCTGATGTGGAGCTGTCCCGCTGCAATTGTCACTCACGCTTTGGCGTTAAAGAAGGATCTTCAGCTTCTCGAAAATGCAAATCTGGGCTCTCTGCACATCGCCAAACAAGATCTCAATCAAGCTATTCAGTCCATCATTTGGAATCGAGATGTTCAAACTTTTCACAAGTTTGAAAAGCTACATTTGTCAGGACACACTCCTGTGAAAAATCCAAAAAAATTGAGGGACAAGTTTGCCATTCAGCTCGACACGGGCTGTGTGTATGGTCAGCGCCTAACGGCCTATTGTATTGAAGCCGAGAAGTTTTTCACCGTGGACTCTGGCTTCACCTGGCCCTAGCCGCTCGATTTTTAAAATCGAGCGTTAATACTAGACGGTAGTCATTTTTCGAAGTGAAAATAAGCCAGAATTATTTGAAAATGGAGGTCTTATGTCCGTCTTAGATTCATCTTCAACGTCAACCGCTAACTCAGATAAGGTATTATTTTATTACAATCCAATGTCTCGGGGCCGAATTGTTCATTGGATGTTAGAAGAAACTGGGGCCGAATACGAAATCAAATTGCTCGCGTGGGAGAAAAAAGAACATAAGTCTCCGGAGTTTTTGAAGATCAACCCCATGGGTAAAATTCCTGCGATCGTCCACAAATCGGTTGCGGTGACCGAAGCTGCTGCCATTTGCACATACTTGGCAGATGCTTTTCCGAAGGCGGGTTTGGCTCCGGCGGTCGATGATCCTGCTCGCGGCACTTATTACCGCTGGCTGTTCTTTGCGGCCAGTTGCATTGAACCTGCGATGATGGACCGAAAATTTCCTCGCACAGACCCTGTTGCCGCAAGTCATCTTGGCTACGGATCTTATGACGACACGGTCAATGCGATGGAGCAAGCGGTGTCGAAGGGATTTATCACCGGAAAATTCAGTGCCGCAGACGTCTATATGTCTTCTCAGATCGGCTGGTGCATGATGAATAAAGATCTAGAGCCTCGTCCCGCTTTTGAAAAGTATCAGAAGCTGTGCACCGAGAGACCGGCATTTCAAAGATTTCTACAAAAAGCGGGATCTCTCAGTTAAAAAAATGGCATTCAGACGACGCCATCTTCGCTCTTCGCGGTGATCTTTGATCGAACATGACCTCTGGCAATCGGGACACTTCCACTTGATGGTCGACCGGCCACTGAACGTCGACCTCAACGAGTCGCTGATCAACTTTCAAGTCGACCCGCGTGACCCGATCCGGAGAAATAAGGCCTAATAATAATTTTTTTATTTGCAGTCTGTCGGTGACGGAACTTTGCTCCAAAAACATCGGATGGCAAATGCTCTGGTTCTGCCAGTTTCACCAGGTTCGGTAGCGGTAGGTTGATATTCGACTGCGTTTGCGTATCCAAAGAGCGATTCAAGCGGATGCAAGCTTTCAGAATAGCGCTCTCCACCAACCTCAGTTATTTCAGAAATTTTAAAAGCAAGTGCTGGAATCGATTTCTTGATCAACGGTGCACACGTTGTAGTGACCTCAAATCTTTTTTCATCAATGGTGACAACTTGAGAGTTCGATTGGCCCGGAATATATGTTAGTGAGAAAGGCTCTTCTTTTCGCGAAATTGAGTGGATGGACCCATCAGTCTTGTGAGACAAGATATTTTTTACGGCCTTGCAAGAAATCAAAAATTCATTTGCGAGACTTGCTTGAGTGAATACAAAGATAAGAAGAGTAATGGATTTTTTCATCAAGTAAACCTACTCTTCCCATCTGGGAAGAGCAAGCTTCTTACAGAAGCCGCCGTGGCCTATCGAGACAATGGGCTCTTCAAAATTTTGTTTCAGGTCAATGGACATGCATATTTTCTCCAGACCAACTGTTAAAAGTGGACAATCATCTTAGATGAAACGAGAGCTCGAGATTTCGAAATGATGTAATACCGTTTCATTGGTATGATGATGCAATAAAAAATCAACTGAGGCGAGGCGCTTGGCTAAAAAAGATTTGCCACTCCCAGATGTCCCCACAACATTGATTCGATGCGGCCATGTTCGAACGGAACTATAACTCACGTTGCATTGCCCTTTCGCTTTTTCAGATTCAGAATGATTCTTTCTCTATCAAATTGATTGTCAAGTGCTTCGGAGGTCCGAATGCGAAGCTGGTACGAAGCAGAAGCTCAGGGATTTTTGAATCGTCTATTTTCACATCTTGATGAGGCGAGGGTGAGACTCGAACCTCACTGGGATATCGATCACATCTGTTTTCGAGTTGAAAGTAGGGAAAGATACGAAACTCGCAAGATTGAAATTTCAAAATTCGCAAATCTGCTGATTGAATCTAAAGTGAAGGGACGAATGATTTCGACTTTTCAGCTGCGAGAGCCTATCATTTTTAGTGACTATGCCATTGATGTGCTTGAGCTCCCCGCTCCAAAGCTGGGCAAGGTTGTGAATGAAGGATTCGAGCACATAGAGGTCGTGTGCGACCAAACATTCGCGGAATTGCAGACAAAATACGAGCGACTTGATCTTGACACAGGCGGGATGAATAAAGTTTTCAACTCTGAATTAGAAATTATTTTTGGACCTGAAAATATCAAATTTCATCACAGCTCGTTGGCATCTGTAGTTCGCCTCGAATTGCAAAAAAAGGTTTGGACGGCGATTGAAAAATCCGAGGTGTTGCAAACGCTAGCTCCGTTTTTTCCATTGATTGCGGGAACATTGCCTCTTGGGTTAGCAGTCGAAGAATCAGACGTGGATGTGCTTGTCACCGTCGCCGATCCCCTCGATTTTGAAAAGATTTGTCGCAGCCGTTTTTCTCAATGGCCGGGTTTTGAAATTCGGGCGGCGCTGGTCCGCGGGGAAGCGTCGACGATTGTCAAATTTGTTTGCGAGAACATTCCTTTTGAGATTTTTGGACAACGCACACCTTCTGTCCGACAGTGGGGGTGGAAGCATTTTCAGATTGAAGAGCGCCTTCTAAAGTTAGGTGGCCTTAGTTTCATGAGCCGAATTCAAGATCTTCGCAAACAAGGACTTGAGACGGAGCCAGCGTTTGCAAAATGCCTGGAACTAGTCGGAGATCCCTATGAAGAGCTCGCCAGATTGCACAGCCTCTCGAATGCCGAGTTGCATTCCTTTGCGATTGCAAAAATCGAAGGCTGAACTCATCATTTGAAGAGATGTTGAACTATGTGAGAGCTAGACAAAACTCGAGGTTTTCGAACCGCGCGATGACCTCCATCATTGCTTTCTTCGCGATGTTGCCGGCGTCAAGCAAAGCGCTCTCGTTGGGCCGCGAGGGCCTTGTAGCAAAAGGATCGTATGCGCGCTTTGAATACGTTGAGCCTTTTGTGATGTCTGAGAAGGGCTACATCGCCGGCGCTGGTTTAAGTTGGGCCTCAAGTCTGGCGAAATACTTTCTATTCAATCTGAACGGAAGTTACTATGCGGGAAAAATTCGGTATGACGGTTCAACGTGGTCTGGCGAGCCTTACCAAACGGACAACATGGACTGGATCGGCAATGCTGATGTGGGCTTCACGCTGACCTCAAATTGGTTGGCGTTGTCTTTCGGGGGTGGCCGACGAGTCTGGTTTGATGCCATCGGCGGATCTTATCGCCGCTTCACCACCTATCAATATATTCCGTGGACGTTGCACCTTTTTACCAGTGAAAATACGTCTCTGAAGTTCAGCTATTTCCAATTTTTGAATGGACACAACGAGTCCTTGCTCGCCGACGTGAATACTGAAGATGGCAATGTCCAGCTTAAGCAAAAAAAAGGGTGGGGCGGCGGTTTCGAGTGGGAGCACCTTGCCGCTTTTGGCAAAAGTTTTGGATATGCAGTGGGCGGTGAGTATTGGTCGATCGACAATTCTGAAGTCGAGCCCTATCAAGACGGTTTCGTCATCGAGCCCTTCAATCGAACGCTCTTTATTCATTTGGATTTGAATTATAAATTTTAAATAGATTTTAAGTGAAAAGAACCGAGAAGAGCCAGCCTCTAGGGCCGGTCGCTGGAAGAAGAAT
>CALCCV010000490.1 GCA_937900305.1 uncultured Pseudobdellovibrionaceae bacterium
CAGGGGGGAATCGCCGCAGTACTGGCTCCAGAGGACAGTTTCGAAGCGCACGTCCAGGACACGCTCGTGGCAGGCGCCGGTCTGTGTCGAAGATCCTCCGTCGAAGACATCGTTCGCCAAGCTCCTCGGCGAATTCAAGATCTGGTGGATTGGGGAGTCCACTTCGACCTGGATGCCCAATCCCAGACCATGGACCTAACGCGCGAAGGCGGTCACTCCTTTCGGCGCATAGTTCACCATGAGGATCAGACCGGTCGCGAGGTTCACAAGCATTTGTTAGCTTTGGCCGAAGCCCACAAGAACATCCACATTTTTGAAAACTACTTAGCGATTGATTTGATTTTATCTCGCCATTTGGAACCGTTCAGAATGGAACCTGCCCAAAACCTAGGGGCCTACGCCTTCAATCTTCAAACTCAGAAAGTCGAAAGTTTTTTGGCGCCCTTCACGGTCCTCGCAACGGGCGGCGCGGGCAAAGTTTATAAATACACTTCCAATTGGAGTGGTGCCACCGGTGACGGCATCGCCATGGCTTATCGCGCGGGGGCGCGCATCGCCAATCTTGAATTCATGCAATTTCATCCCACCTGCCTGTACCACAAAGACGAACGAAATTTTTTAATCACCGAAGCGGCCCGAGGAGAGGGTGGAGATTTGATCGGCGCAGATGGCGTGCCTTTCATGAAAAAATATCATCCGATGGGTTCGCTTGCACCGAGAGACATCGTCGCGCGATCGATCGATGCCGAGATGAAAAAAACCGGCGCGCCCTGTGTGTACTTGGACATCCGTCACCGACCGCGCGAATTTTTGCAACAGCGATTCCCTGCCATCTATCAACGTTGCGCCAGCTATGGGATCGACATGGCGAAGGATCCGATTCCGGTTGTACCAGCCGCGCACTATCTCTGCGGGGGAGTTTTAACAGATGCCAGTGGACAAACGGATTTAAGAGGCCTGCTCGCGATGGGCGAAACATCGTGCAATGGCCTGCATGGTGCGAATCGATTGGCCTCCAACTCCTTGCTCGAGTGCCTGGCGATGGCTGAGAACGGTTCGAAAATGATTATGACCAATCAAACGCCGATGTTCGATATTGAAATTCCCGAATGGATTTATCCAACAGAAACCAATGATGACGAAATGGTCGTCATTCACCACATGTGGGATGAAATTCGCACCCTCATGTGGAATTACGTTGGCATCGTTCGCTCGACCAAACGGTTGAGCCGTGCTCAACACCGCTTGAAAAATATTTTGATGGAAGTTCGTGACTATTATTCGCACTTTCAGCTGCATCGCGATCTGATTGAGCTTCGAAATATTGCAACCGTTGCTGACTTGACTGTCGAGTGCGCATTGCGCCGAAAGGAATCTCGAGGCATTCACTACAGTCTGGATTATCCGTTCGCGACTGCAGAGTCCGACTTGATCACACCGCCCCAGGATACAATTCTGGATCGGGGACGTCCCTAAGGTCGCCGATTTTTTGGGCCGATGAAAATTGAGTGCGCGACCTATTGTCTTTCGCCAAGCTTTCCCTCAGAATTACCAAATGGCGATGATCACCCGACACGAGAGTCTCTTTCAAACGTTTGATGAAACAAAAATTTTCATTCGCAAATGGACCAAACCCGAAGCGAAGGCTTGGATTTTTTTGACACATGGACAGGCTGAACATTCCGGCTGTTACGACCGATTCGTCGAAGGCCTGGGGGATGCTCCAGTGAATGTGTTGGGTTGGGATCTGCGAGGGCACGGCCGCAGCGAAGGCAAACGGGGATACGCTCGCGAATTTATGGATTACGTTCGCGACTATGCCATCATCCTAGATTTCGCGAAAAATCAAGTTTTTGAAAAATCACCTTACTTCTTAGCCGGTCATTCGATGGGTGCCTTGATCACATTGAGATATTTGGCCGATCAAGCCTCAGAGACCTGTCGCGGACTCCTTTTAAGCTCGCCACTGATGGGCGTGGCATTGCCCGTCCCGGCCTGGAAGAGTCAAAGTGCAAAAATCCTGAACGTTTTGGCTCCTCGAACGACTCTATCGAACGAAATTCAATTTTCCCAGCTCAGTTCGGATAGAACCGTAACAGCCGAGTACGACAAAGACTCGTTCCGACATGACAAAATTTCGGCAGGAGTTTTTCTGGGATTCGAATCAGCTTGGCAGTATGTCGAAAGCCACGCAAACCGCGCGTCGTGGCCACTCCTTTTGCAAATTTCGGCGAAGGATCGAGTGGTTTCAGCAGCAAAGTCGCGTGACCTCTTTGAGTTGTGGCGCGGACCTAAGTCTTTAGTTGTCTATGAAAATTCTGAGCATGAACTTTTTAACGATATCGAACGAACGGCCGTGTTTGCCAAGTGCACAGAGTTCATCAAGGAGCAATTGCCATGAGGATGAAATCGCTAGCGAAAATTTTCGCCCTTTTTATCATCTTCGCAGGATCCAGCGGGATGATTTCAGGTTGCGCCACGGTTCAACATCCGGGCTCCATCAGCAGCTCTGAGTATGAAGCAATTTTAGAACCAAATACCAAACACGTCGTGAAATACTCGGGTCTTTACAATGACTATGACGTCAGTGCCGTATTGCTCACCCCCGAAGTTGCCCGCAGCCAAGTTGACTACAATCACGGACTCTATCTTTGGACCGAAGAAAAACACAAAGAAGAGGCTCAAAAAGTCGAAGAAAAGCTGGCCAAAGAGACCGACGTTTTTGTTAGCTTTTTTGCACCAGAAAAAAAACACAACGATCTGAGTCGATCAAAAACTTTGTGGAAAATTTTTCTGGAGGTGGACGGTCAACGCTATGACGGAGTCGCATCGCGCTTTAAGTCTATCAGCTTAACTGAAATTCAAAGTCTCTATCCTTTTCACACTCGCTTCGGCACGCCCTACATCGTGACCTTCCCGGTATCCGCGCTGCAACTGACAAATAAAAATCCCAAGGTCACAATCACCGGCCCGGTGGGCACCATGGATTTTACATTTTAAAAACTGAAACACTTTGCCATTAGCGGACGTTGGCTGAGAACGTAAAAATCCGGGCTCCTATCGCTGGACCAGCGAATAGAAGAAAAAACACGAAAGCCGTAAATTGTCCCTGAATCCCGTTTGTCATGGCCGTCCCCCCTTTCCTCACAAAAGCTCATCGGAGAATAACGCGGTCCCGAGAGAACGAGAGAGGGGTTTTGTCTCACTTTGAAACATCCAACTCCAAATTTCACTGAGTGAATCTCATTATTTTTCAAAGTTTGAATCCTCTCAAAAATCTATAGACTTAAGACATGAAAAAAGAAGAAACAAACACAAGTCATATTTTTGGTAGTGGTTCTGGGATTGAAGGGTGATTCAGATGAAAGACGCTGAATTGCTCCTCCTCGAAGACCAGATTCGCAACGGCGCACTAACGACCGTCAAACAGAAGTTGATCGCCGCGATCAACTCTGCTCAAGTGCCGCGTCGTCAAGCCGCAACTTTATCGGCAATGGCCCGTAGGGCCGGAGCCCTGGACCTTTCGCTGCGAATCTTGAAGCCCATTATAAGGACCACGAAAGATCTTGAAACTCCGATCAGCCCTTTAGAGAAGGGTGAATACGCAGCGTCTCTCCTCAAAGTTGGCGCTGTGACCGAGGCCGATCGTTTGCTTGCTGAGATTGATCCGAAAGATTATCCCCGCGTTCTTTTGTATCAAAGCTTTTCACTATTTCGCCAATGGCGCTATGAAGAGGCGATTCCTCTGTTGGAACAACTGGCGAAAAACTCTGATCTAGAGCTCTATGACCAGGCCGTTGTGAGTTTAAATCTGGCGGCCAGTTTTACCGTAGCCAATCGATTTTTAGAAGCGGCGAATCTCTTAGAAAAGTGGGAAGCCACAATTCAAGAAAACTCTTGGCTTCAATTGAAAGACTTAGCTCAAGAACTTCGAATGCAAGCCCTCATCGGCCTAGGAAAATTTTCCGAGGCAGAGTCTATCATTAGATCTTCTGAAGTTTCTCATCCGACAGAAAATCATCAGTTCATTCTCAAAAAACGATTGTTCTTTTTGCGCTGCAGTTCAAAGATTTCGACGATTCTGCGCGAGGAATTTGTCGAGTTTCGTCGCGAAGCTTTTGATTTTTCAGATTGGGATGCGATGCGCGACTGTGACTTCTACCAGGGCGTTGCGATGCAAGATCAGAGATACTTATCGAAAGTATTTTATGGATCTCCATTCTTGAAATATCGATCGATGGTGAAGCAAGCTTTGGCTCAATCATCTATGGTTGTTCCTGAGGAATTCAACTTCACTCATCCCGTAGAAAATCCTACAACCGAATGCCAAATCGATTTGTGGAGCGGAAAAGCAGCTGGTTCCGACTTGAGTTTCCCGCCGGGATTAACTATGCACAAGATTCTGTGTGCGTTGACTCACGATTTTTATCGCCCCGTGCCGACGGGCGAAATTTTTTATCACCTTTTTCCGACCGAAGCATTTGATCCCGAGTCGAGCCCGAATCGAATTTACAACCTGTTGTTCCGATTTAGAAAATCAGTTGACCAAGCCAATTTAGGAATGAAAGTGATTGATCGCGCCAATGGGTTTAAACTTTTCTTGGGCGACAAAACTTCGATTCGTATTCCTCTAGGCTTTCAATCCATCGACCTCCACGATCGTGAAGCCTACCTTGGAAAACTTTTGCACCGCCACTTTGGCCAGACTCTGTTTCAAACGAAAGAAGCCGCAAACCTTTTAGATCTGACCGTGGCAAGAACTCAGACTTTCTTGAACGCCTTAGTGGGAACTAAAGACGTTCAGGTTTTAGGTCGCGGACGCTACACTCAATACCAATTCTCAAATTTAAACATCAATTCTCCTCCGCGCGCTGTGAACTCTCGCTAGCCGCAGGCTTCTTCAGCTGGACCACTTGGTCCAGCTGAACTCATCACTGACTCTTGACTTTGACATCAGATGGGAATCCCCACGACCTGAGACACTCTTGCCACTCAGCTTTCGATTTTACTTTTTTAAATCGAGCGCCGGGCCGACCCTTCACGGCAGCTTCGCAAGCGGGCCACTTTGCAAACGCCATCACCTCTCGCCCCACGGCTGCGAGATAAACTGGATAAGTTTGATCTTGATCGAGTTCGAACAACTGCGGCCCATAACTGGCTAAATCTCCGTCATACAAATCGACTGGTCGCTGTTGGGTCAGTCCCACCGCAATTTCGTCGCAGCGCTCGTTGCCCGCAACCCCTGAATGACCGGGAACATAGTGCCATTGAACAGCGACCTCTTTGAGTGTTTCTGAAAACTCCATCCACAGATCTTGATTTTTGACCGCGGATCCATCGGCCGTTTTCCAACTGCGACGTTGCCAAGACCCCAGCCACTCTGAAGCGCCTTTGATCAAATAAGTGGAGTCCGTCAGAACATGCACTTTCGGTCGCGCCACCGCAGGTTGCAGCAGCCGAGCGGACCGCAAAGAAGCCAATGCGCCCATCATTTCCATGCGATTGTTGGTGGTGCCGCTCTCGCGCAATCCCATTTCTTTGACTCGACCGCGAAAGACCAGAATGGCTCCCCAAGCGCCCGGGCCGGGATTGCCGCTGCAAGCCCCGTCGGAAAAAATGATCGGAGTTTCGTTTTGAATGCGCGCCAATTGCCCAAGTGTCGCTTGCAATGCCTTTAGATCCAAAGTGACTTCACTCCTCGTTCGCGAGCGACCGCAATAGCGTCTTCGTATCCCGCATCGACGTGTCGAAAAATTCCCATCGCCGGGTCCGCGGTCAAAACCCGTTCGAGTCGTCGAGCCGCGGCCTCGGTTCCATCCGCAACAATCACCTGTCCCGCGTGTTGACTGTAACCCATTCCCACACCACCACCGTGATGCAAACTGACCCAAGTGGCACCGCACGCCACATTGACCATTCCGTTCAACAGCGGCCAATCTGAAACCGCATCTGAGCCATCTTTCATCGCTTCGGTCTCGCGATAAGGCGAAGCCACTGAACCACAATCCAAATGATCACGCCCAATAACGATCGGAGCTTTTACGCGTTTCTCTTTCACCAGTCGGTTGAAAAGCAAACCGGCTTGCGCTCGCTCACCATACTCCAGCCAACAAATTCGCGCAGGCAGACCTTGAAACACGATTCGTTTCTGCGCCATATCTAGCCAAGTCAGCAAATGTTTTTTGTGCGGAAACAGTTCACGCAGGGCTTCGTCAGTCACCCGAATATCTTCGGGATCTCCCGACAACGCCACCCAACGAAAAGGTCCGCTACCACGGCAAAAAAGTGGCCGAATGAAAGCGGGAACAAATCCTGGGTAATCAAAAGCCTCTTTCACGCCCGCCTCTTTGGCCCGGGCTCGCAGATTGTTGCCATAGTCGAAAGTGACGGCTCCGCGCTTTTGCAATTCCAACAAACCTCTGACATGTTTTGCCATGGAGGCATAAGCCGCCGCGAGATAAGTTTTTTCATCCTTATTTCGAAACTCCGCTGCAGATTCTACCGTGTGGCCCTCGGGAATGTAACCTCGATAAGGATCGTGCGCCGAAGTTTGATCGGTCAGTAGATCTGGCACAAAACCGCGCTTTAGAATCTCGTGCACAACCGTGGCGGCATTGCCCTGCAAGGCAATCGACTTTGCTTGCTTGGTTTCGCGATAATGTTTCACGCGCGCTAGGGCATCGTCGAGATCGGTTGCGACTTCATCGATATATTTTGTTTCAAGTCTTTTTTGAATGCGCGTCAGATCCACTTCGACCGCTAAAACTACACAACCCGCAAAAACTCCGGCGAGCGGCTGTGCACCCCCCATGCCCCCTAGCCCCGCGGTGAACAAAACTCGGCCCGCCAAATTTCCACCAAAGTGTTGGCGACCGGCTTCGACAAATGTTTCGTAAGTGCCTTGAATAATTCCTTGGGTGCCAATGTAAATCCAACTTCCCGCCGTCATCTGCCCGTACATCATCAAACCCTTGCGATCGAGTTCGTCAAAAGAATTCAGTATCTCCGTAATTCGGATTTTTGAATCTTCCGCTGATTTGCCTTCTTTTTTCAAAAGTTCCATTTATGGTCATAATTAAAATAATGATATTGATGACCACACCACTAAATACGTGGAAACCATGGAAACCTGTTACAATAAAGAACAAATCAGCAAAGGCAACTGGTCCGTATTCGTTTTGGAATAAGTTTGCTCCAGCTACAATAGTTCCATCTGCTAATGTTTTTGGGTTTGCACCTTCAATAAAATGTGACCA
>CALCCV010000491.1 GCA_937900305.1 uncultured Pseudobdellovibrionaceae bacterium
GAATTGCCATAGATCGAAAAAGATTGAATCCCACTTTGTTAAACTGCCCACCCTTTTGAAAAAGAAAAAAGGCTGTTCGCACGGGAATACGAAAATTGTTGTGAGTAAAAAAATTGTGATTCCCGGTGATATCGGCGCCAGTGCTCAAAGACAGTTTGTGAAACCAAATGTAAGAACCTCGCAGTGAAATTCGTCCCGACAGCAGGGCGGCACCGTTGCCTTCAATGACAATGGGATGCTCCGCGGTTCCGTTTGCAGTGATGGTGAGTGCTCCTGCGTAGGTGCCAGGGTCCAGATTCAATTGAGTGCCAGGGGTCGCGCGCCCTAGCTCAGTTGCAAGTTCAGTGATATTTCTAACTCGCACGGGTGTACCGCCCACGGGCGGATGTGAAGCCATGTCGGCGCCCAGGGCCAGCTCGCTGGCTGGTGGAAGTGGTGCAGGCTCCTCTGGCGGTGGTTGACTGGAGGGAGGTTTTTGGCTTGGCGGTGGTTGCTCTTCGGCGGGAGGAGCCGGGTTTTCTAAGATGGCGACGGAAGGGGTGTCAGCGGTCTTCAAGGGTTGACCGCAATTCTGAAAACTCAGAATCAATCCTCCAGAGAGAAGTGACCCAACGGTCGCATAAAATCGATGTTTGAGAATGGCATCCATGATTCCCCCTGGAGGTGATCCTGAAGCCATCTTGACACAGTTTTAAAAAGTTCAAAGCTGACATCTGTGACGAGATACAAATTTCAAAATATTCCAGAGGAAACGTTTCAAATGTCGACAATGCATCCAATGGGATTGGGAATCGGTTTCGTGAGGTATTAGTTGCTCTTATTGCAGTTGAATTCCATGGGAATTAAACTCTCTGAAGAAGCTCCGCCATTCCAATACTCATTCATGATGGCTTTGGCTTTTCCAGCGGTGCCGTCGACGATTTGCAAAACGAGATCATAGGTCTCTTGCGCATTTGAATCGATCACTGAAGCGGTTACAACAGCCCAGCCAGAGCCCTTCGCCACAACGTTTGCATTTTCCAAAGGGGCTTCATAGTTTGGCTCTGTTGATTTGCCAAGTCCAGTGGCGAGGCCGGTTGGTGAACCTTCCAATTGAATTTCCAGTGTCTCATATCGTTGACTGTCTGAATTTGCTCTCGCACATTTGTAACTGGGATTTGCATAGGCAGCGGCCGAGAGGCACAAAATCGTAGTCATTGTATATAGTTTCATTTTTTCTCCATGAGGTTGTTGAGTGAATAATTTATGATCTGGCAGTAACCTCTCTTTCTCTTTCAAACTTGAGACCACAAAAATGAACCGTGAGCGCAAAACGAGGAGGTCCGCAGAGGGATGTCCATGTAATTTTTGTTTGGTTGAACAAAAGGCATTCAGTTTTAGTTGGCTTGACGGAGGGTGCGCCTTCACAAGTTCCTGGCGTTGAAGGATTGTGTTCTTTACGGGCCGAAAGATCTCATTTATAACCGGTTGGATGAAATCTGGGAATGCAGGAAAAGTTCAGCGACATGGAGTTCAATACAGTGGCGGAGGAACCACAGGAGAAACTTTTCGGTCGGTGGATTGGTCCAATCATTCGTTAGGAGCAGTGGCAAACTGGCCTCTTGCATTGCTCAATTCTTTAAATATTCTTTATTTTACAAAGCACCCAATGTTTATCTTCTGGGGTGACGACCAAATCTGCTTTTACAATGATGCCTATCTACCCAGTGTCCTTGGCAAGCATCCTACGGCCACAGGGCAACGAGGAGAAGAGTGCTGGCCTGAAATTTGGTCGGTGATCAAACCGCAAATCGACATGGTTTTAGAAACTGGCGGTGCCACCTGGTACGAAGAGCAATTTTTGCCGATCATTAAAAACAACGTCCTCGAAGAGATGTATTGGACCTACAGCTATTCGCCAATCATTTTGGAAGATGGCACTATTGGCGGAGTCGCAGTTTTGGGTTTCGGACGTTACGGCCCAAGTCCAATCGCGCAAAGAGAGTGCGGAAAGTGCGAAGATTGCCCATGAGGCACAAGCTGAAGTTCTTCGATTGCTTGAATCTTCCATCGCCGAGCTGCGCGGATTTTTTATGCAAGCGCCCACCCCGATGGTCATTCTCGAAGGCCGGGAATTTCGATTCACTCTGGCGAATCCACCCTATGAAAAACTGATTGGCCGAAGAGCTTTGGGTCGAACTGTCGCGGAACTTTTTCCCAAGGGCGAAGCTGAGTTTTATATTCCACTTCTCACGGAGGTCTACGAAACGGGAAATCCGTTTGTCGGTAAAGAGTTGCTTTTTACGATGCCCGATGAGAATGGCGTGGTGAAGACCGTTTGGATCGACATTGGCTATCATCCTTTTCGCAATGAAGAGGGGGTCATCAAAGGTGTCTTGGCCATCGTCCATGATGTCACTGAATCTGTCTTGGCTCGAAGAGCCATCGAGACCAGCGAAGAGAAATTGCGCATTGAACGTTCTAAATTAGAAGCTATATTTTATGGCACAGATTCGCCGATGGTTCTCTTTCGTGGACCGAACTTAGTTTTTGAAATGGCCAATCAAAAATATCTAGATATGATTTCTAATCGAGAAGTCATTGGCAAAACTCTGATCGAAGCTCTTCCAGAAATTGCAGAATCCGCATTTCCGAATATCATTCAGATTGTTTACAACTCGGGTGAGCCTTATCGATTTTTAGAGGGGCACACCCCCATCAAAAATTTAAAGACGGGTGAACTGGAAGATCGATACTTTGATACGACATTCGCCCGCATCACCGATCACGCCGATAAAGAGTTCTTAGTTATTGGCCATGCGATGGACGTGACCGAGCGTGTTCAAAGTCGAAAGGAACTCGAAGAGGCGAAACACGGTGCCGAACTTGCGACGAGCTTAAAGTCTTCGTTCCTAGCAAATATGTCTCACGAAATCAGAACTCCTCTGGGAGCCATTCTTGGCTTTACGGATTTACTCCGCGATCGTGGCTTGAGTCCAGAGCAGCGAACGCAATTTATTGACACCATTTCAAGGAACGGAAAAGCCTTAACCACCATCATAGACGACATTTTAGATCTCGCAAAAGTCGAATCTGGCAAATTAGAGATCGAAAAAGTTGAATTCTCATTTTTTGAATTGATTGATGACGTGGTGGATGTGTTTCGCGAGGGAGCCAAAGCAAAACATATCTTTTTACGCTCCAATATTGTGGGAGAGGTTCCCGAAAGAATTTTGGCGGACCCAACCAGGTTGCGGCAAATTTTTTTAAATGTCGTCGGTAACGCGGTTAAGTTTACGCACGAGGGTGGTGTGACCATCAAAGTCAGTTGTGAAGAGATCAATAACCTGCAAAGATGCAAGGTTTCTGTCAAAGACACAGGCGTTGGAATGACGAAAGAACAGCAAGGTCGATTGTTTCAGCCTTTCACCCAGGCTGACAATAGCACTACGCGAAAATTTGGAGGTACGGGTTTAGGTCTTGCCCTCTCGAAAAGACTGGCCAATGCATTGGGCGGTGACGTCGCGATCGAAAATTGCGAATATGGCCAAGGCTGTACGTTCGTATTTTCTTTTCTCGTTGAAGTTGTACAAAGTCGAAACTGCATTAAAGGTGATGGATCCAAGGTTTCATCTGAAAACGAACTAGCTCCGTTGACGGGATTGCGAATTTTAGTTGCGGACGATTCTCCAGATAATCAAGCGCTCGTGCAAATCCTTTTGAAAAGGCAAGGCGCAGTTGTGGAGGCCGCCGAGAATGGTCGAGTGGCTGTTCAAATGGCGACTCACAGGGGCTACGATTTGATTTTAATGGACATCCAGATGCCCGAGATGGATGGCTACGAAGCCACCAAAGTTCTCCGAGCTGCCGGCTATCACAAACCCATCGTTGCTCTAACTGCCCACGCCATGGCGGAAGAGCGAGATCGATCACTGGCTGCCGGTTGCACGGCCCATTTGACAAAGCCTCTTGACAGGCAAGAGCTTGTTAAAACGGTTCGCGACTTAGTTTTCCGGAACTAACATAAACTGGAACATTTTCGTGTTGATACCTTGAGATCGGTTTTGGGATTTGGTTGG
>CALCCV010000492.1 GCA_937900305.1 uncultured Pseudobdellovibrionaceae bacterium
TGGTGGAATGGCTCAGCTAATGAAGCAAGCCAATCAGATGCAATTGAAAATGAAAAAAGCCCAAGAAGAGTTGGCTAAGCGCGAATTTGACGGAACTTCGGGCGGCGGCGTCGTGAAAGTAAAAGTCAATGGCGACCACAAACTTCTCTCCGTGCAAATTGATCCCGAGGTGATAAAGGCCGGCGACGTTGAGATGTTGCAAGATTTGATTTTGACAGCTGCTAACGACGCCATCGAACTCGCTCGCAAAACGAATGCAAGTGAAATGGAAAAGATCACTGGTGGCATCGGCGGCATGCCGGGAATGTTCTAAGCCGAAAATGCTAAATATTCCGGCACTCGAGAAATTAGTTTTTGAACTCGGAAAACTCCCCGGCATTGGACCTAAGACGGCCCAACGCTTGGCGTATCACATTTTGCGAGCTCGCAATGACTATTCCGAAAATTTGTCGGAGGCTCTGTTACGGGTGAAGGCCGAAGTGCACACCTGCCCTCGTTGCTACAACTTTACCGATCGCGAACTTTGCCATTACTGCCGAGATGTTCATCGCAGTGACGAAATTCTGTGTTTGGTTGAAGAACCCTCTGACATCTCTCGAATTGAAGCCTCTGGCGGTTTTCGTGGCCGCTATCACGTTTTGCACGGAGTGATTTCACCGCTCGATGGCATCGGACCTCAAGATTTAAAAATTCAAGAATTGATGGATCGGGTAGAGCGCGGTTTGCAAAACGAGGCCTCTCGAATTCGCGAAATCATCTTTGCTTTGGACGCCGATTTAGAAGGTGACACCACCATTTTGTACATCTCGAAGCTCTTGCAGGACAAAAATGTGAAGCTGACTCGGATTGCCCGCGGAGTTCCTATTGGCAGCGACATCGATTTCGTGGATGATAGAACCATGGAACGCGCAATCGCCAACCGAGTTCAACTTTAGGACGGACCTCTCCATGGCTTTGACCAGCAAAGAATCCAAAGATCTGATTCTCAAAGTGAACTACTTTGGCCCGTCCTTAGGTGGTAAAACCACGAATCTTCAGTGGCTCTATCAGCTCACCTCACAAGATCAAATGACCAACAAAGTGGTCGTGGATGCCAACCCGGAGCGCACCCAACTTTACGAGTTAGTCCCCATGGAAATCGGAAACATCTTAGGCTACCGCACACGTGTGCACGTCTACTCACCACCGGGCCAAACGGCGCTGGCCAAATACCGCAAAGTCGCACTGAAAAATGTCGACGGCATTGTCTTCGTTGCTGACTCACAAATCGAACGCCTCGAAGAGAATATCGAATCCATGCGCGAACTCGTAAACATGCTCGAAGACCAAGGCAAAGACATCTCCGAAGTTCCGCTCGTGATCCAATACAACAAACGTGATCTCCCAAACGCCGCCGCCCTGTCAGATCTGCGAGCCGCGCTCAACCACTACAACGCCCCCGAAGTCGAAGGTTGCGCCGCCGACGGCAAAGGTGTTCTCGAATCGGTGAAGCTCGTCTCCAAAAAGATTTTAAGTTTTTTCAAAACCTGACTAATCAGCGCCCCCCTCAACAAAATTCTTAGCTTCGCGAAGCCAAGAGGATCCTCGCTTCGCCGTCCTTGACTCTACCAGCCTGCCGCCGTCTGTTTTTGTGAGGGGTGTCCCCTCAAGGCGCCTCTCGCCCGTTTTGGCCATTTTAAATGATTTTTAAATCATTGAGCTCAGCCTCTGAATTTGCTAAAAGTTCGGGCATGCTAAATTCCCTCGCGCAAATTCAACGCTTAAAAAAAGAAAAAAACGCCGTCATCCTCGCCCATTTTTATGAAGACGGTGACATCCAAGATGTGGCGGATCATGTCGGTGACAGCTATTTTTTGGCAAAAAAAGGCCAAGAGGTCGAAAGCCAATTGATCCTTTTGGCAGGTGTCGTCTTCATGGCAGAGAGTGTGAAGATTTTGAATCCACAGAAAAAAGTTTTGGTTCCAGATTTAGGAGCGGGATGTTCACTTGTGAGTGGTGCACCCTATGAGAAGTATTTGGCGTGGCGGTTGGCCCACCCCGAAGCGATCTGTGCGACTTACATCAACTCAAGCGCTGAAGTGAAAGCGATTTCAGATGTCATCGTGACTTCGAGCAATGCCGCAAAAATTGTGGCCGCGATTCCAAAAGATCGTCCGATTTTATTTGGGCCTGATCAACACTTGGGACGATGGCTGAGTCAAAAATTGCAACGACCGATGACGATGTGGCCAGGCGCATGCGAAGTTCATGTTTTGTTTGATGCGAAGCGATTGGCCGCACTGATCGAGCTGCATCCCGATGCTGTGGTGATTGCCCACCCTGAGTGTGATCAGCTCGTTTTACAGTTTGCTCACGTCGTTGGTTCCACATCTCGCCTACTCGAAGAAGTAGAAAAAAATCCCGCCAAAAAATTTATCGTGGCGACCGAAACCGGGATTTTTCACCAGATGAAAAAAAATCGACCCGATGCAGAGTTAATTCAAGCTCCAGTAGAAGATGGAACATGCGGTTGCAACAATTGTCCCTACATGAAGATGAACACTCTCGACAAAGTGGTGAAAGCACTCGGGAGCGAAAAGCCCGAAGTGACAATACCAGAGAAGTTGAGAAAATTAGCGCAAGTCAGCTTGGATCGGATGATGGCCATCACGAATGATCAAAAAGTGGAGTGGCCGGAACGTTTTATTTCTCCAACTTTGTAAAAAATAATTTATTTTTTAAGACCTTTGGGTGTTCAGGAGTTAGACACGTGCGCAGAAGGCGCACTGTTTGCTGCTTTTGCGCCTCTTTCGTTCTCTGCACTTCCCGCTTTGAGATTTCACACAAGAATCTCTTAACTTTCACTTCATCCCATCCGAAAGAAGGGGGGACAAGGAAAGGAGGAGCAATGAAGAAAACCTCAGCTAATCGCCGAGCGGCCCCACGGAAAAAGACCCATCCAGTTCAGGTGTCTTCAATCACCGCGCTCAAAGATCTCGCAAAATTAGTACGCACTTGCCAGATCGTCCAGGCTTCAAGCTCCGGACTTCTGCTAAATATTCCACGAGAGAGTTTCATTCCGAAACTTTTACGTCAGAATCTCAACATCGACTCACTCATCGGAACCAAAGTCTTGGTCAATATCAGTGATATGGACTTAGAGCTGGTGGGTATCGTAAGCAGAACACAACTTCTTGGCAAAACTGGCTTCGAAGTGGCCGTGGATTATAGTGAAGATGCACCTGAATACTGGCGTGAATGCCTAGCTGATTTGTTGCCTGTGCCCGGCGAAATTGACTAATTTTAGGCCCGTTTTATTTTAGACCCATTGTACACTCTTTTAACCGAGAACATGGGCAAACGGGTCTTAAATACCATCTTCGAAAACTCCGTTTGAACTGAGATTTTAAAGGCGCCGGTTGTACTTTACATTCGATCCACGCGCCAACTCTACTGGATATTTTTGAGCATTTCTTATCATTTTTTTTTGAAAGCATTCGTTCAAATCAAAATCATTTTTCTGAGCGAATCTTAAAATCATAAACAAGATATCCGCGAGTTCTTCGCCCACTTCGATTCTTCGCGAACCGTTCATGAGGGCGACCTCTTCCTGTGGACTCAAGAATCTAAAAATTTCGAGAAGCTCGCTGGCCTCTGTCGAAATACCAATCGCCAGATCCTTAGGACCGTGAAACTGGTCCCAATCGCGCTCTTCGCAAAAATTTTTAACTTGGTTCATCAAGCTCTGAAGGTCAGTCATGGAACCCCTGTGGATGTGCGAAATTCGATGTGCGAAATTTTTTAAAGGTTAAAAAACGGCGGTAACTCTTTTTCAGAAGCTAAAACCAACGAGTAGTGACCTGGCAAAAACCAGCTCAGAGCTTCCAGAACACCTTGATGCTCTTTTGGATCTGGTTGACCAATGGACTCCAGAGAAATCCCCAAATCTACATGTCGATCCTGCGCAATCGCCAAAATCTTCACTTGATAAAATCCTTGATCCCGAAAAAAATCCGCTAAAATTTTACGAACACTTTTCGGTAAATAATCTTCTCCAGGGTCCCCGAACTTAGCTCCTTCACCAAGAATGGCATCGCCAGTCGGCACCTGATCGGCCTTCAAATAAAATCGACCCGTCTTACGAAAGAGCCAAATCATTCCATAGGTAAAAACAAAATCAGGAAAGTCACTGCCAGGATTTACGACCAAACCAATTCCCCGGTTCGCTAACCATGCCAAAATCTTTTGGACGTCTTCTCTTTCACCAGTGGCCGCGGCAAAGCCGTTGCCATCCGGCTCCATCCGGTCGACCAAATTGACTTCCGTCGAAACAGCGAGATAGGGCCAGCCATCTGGACCCGTGATGGGTTCTGGATTTAAAACCACCACTTGGCTTTGCGAAAAATTGAAAAAAAAGCGATCTTCCCAATCAAAATCGCGAGCTTCCACCGGAGTCTGCAAATGCAGGCGGAGCTGGTCTGAGAGATCTTCCATGGGCTTGGGAGAGACGGCCGAAGTGTGAGTGATGTCTTGCATGGCCCATGATTTAAATGGGAAATCCCCATTCGACAAGTCCATATTAACCTGGAACACTTTGGTGTTGCAGCACAGGGATTGCAAATGCTCTGAGATATGAGTTTGTGCTGCTGTGGTCCCTAGATATCGTTGCCTGGCCTGGCGGCACACGTTTTCTGATGCCACCTTT
>CALCCV010000493.1 GCA_937900305.1 uncultured Pseudobdellovibrionaceae bacterium
AACCAGAACCAGAACCAGAACCAGAACCAATTTGAAGGGGGAGCACGTGCAACTCTACAACTACTTTAGAAGCTCAACATCTTACCGAATTCGCATCGCACTGAATATCAAGGGTTTAGCTTACGAATACAAACCGGTGCACCTGCTGAACAACGGTGGTGAACAGCATTCAACAGAATTTCGCACTCTCAATCCACTTGGAGAAGTGCCCACCCTGATGGTTAATGGGAAACCCATCTCGCAATCCATGGCCATTCTGGAATATCTGGAAGAGATGCACCCACAACAAAAACTTTTGCCTGCAGACCCAGTTGCAAGAGCTAACGTTCGACAGTTTTGTGAAGCCATTAATTGCGGAATCCACCCGTTGCAAAATCTGAAAACCATGAAATATCTTTCATCCCAGCTGAACGTCTCAGAAGACGAGAAACAGAAATGGATCTCTCACTGGGTCTCGCTTGCATTTACGGCCCTCGAAACACAAACCAAACAATCCTCTGGCGAATATTGCTTCGGAAACGAAATCACAGCCGCCGACCTGTTTTTGGTGCCCCAAATTTTTTCAGCTGAACGGTTCAACGTTGCAATGTCAGATTTTCCGACATTAAAGCGAATTGAGCAACGCTGCTCACAGCACGAAGCCTTTTTCAAAGCCCATCCGTATCGTCAACCTGACACGCCCGCAGAACTTCGTATTTAGGCAGTGATGACATCTTGATATTTCTTCAACAGTCGCAAAATTCGTTTTTTGTTAAAGAGCGGCAAACCAGTCAATGCTCTCTGGGCATTGATTTCTTCCGTCACCTTGCGATAGCCCCAGCCAGGGTTGTCGCGTTTAACAGCCAAAATCATTGGCAGAACTTCTTGCTCGTCTTTCCGTGAATAAAAACGCTCACCATTTTTGGTGATGCTTTTCTTTTTTCGATAAAAAAGATTGCGATTTACATCGAGGGCCCGGGCAATCTCAGCCAAGGTAAAATTACCTTGCTCCTGCAAGTGCTGAGCAACTTCATCGATTGAGCAAGGTCCAGATAGCGCCTTTCCCAAAGCTTCTTTCAAAATTTCAACTTGAACGATGAGTTTCGTCAGTGAAATTTCGGATTCTTGCGGATCCATAAACGCCTCCTGCGTTGTTTTTTAGATCCAGTATTTCAATGCAATGTCTCGCGATGAGCAACCGATCTGATCTTTTACATTTCAATTACCGATCCAGCTTGAAATGCACCCTATAGGTTTAGGGCCCAGCTGATTGATTCAAAGTAAAACGGATCACGTTTTTTTGGGAAACAGCTGTCAAAAAAATCTGCGATTTTAAAAATTCTATGCCTCTCAAAACAGCCACCAGTCATCGCCTCAGTCCGAGACGATGTAACTCACCCATCCTTCAACGAACACGCCCGCGAGCTAATCCCGGGCGAGCCAGCAGGCATTGATCAGAATTCCCTGTGCCGTGAAAATTTTCTCAAAAGCCGTGCGAAACTCCATATCCGCTGAGCCTGAACCATGGAGATCATAGGTGCTGTCGACCAGGCGGTAGCGACTGTCTCTGACCTGTTCCAGTGACCAATCAAAGTACTCTTTTGAATCTGTTTTCAAAAACAACCGCGAACCTGGTTTTTGAATTTTCCAGAGGCGCTCTAAAACTTCGGGTTGAAAGAGTCGATTGCGCGGTTTGCGAGGATCCACCCATGGATCTGGAAAAAAAACAAAGATGTTGTTGATTTCACCATCGCCAAAAACCTCATCTAAGTTGAAGGCATGGATGCGGGCGACCGCTGCGTTCGTCAAACCCATGCGTCGAGTGCGGCGAATCGTTTGTATCAAAGGCTTGTACTTGATCTCAATGCCAACCAAGCATCGTTCTGGCGTCCCCAAAGCTTGATGCGCGAAGAAAGTGCCGTTGCCAGTTCCAATTTCAAGATCGACCGGATGAGACTCGGGAACCTGAAACACCTTGCTTCGCCAAATTTCGCGATTTGAAGGAGCCCGGGCCTCGCTGTAAGCCCAATCCGCATATTCGCCATCCAAAGCGACCGTGTAAGCATTGTGAAATCGCAGGTCTTGCGTGACGTTTAAACGCCGACGAGTGGGGTCGGTGTAGAGTGGATGTTTCGGATTGATGAGAGCCGCCGCTTCATCCATATTTCACCTCGAAGTTAATTCGGTTTGGGGTGGCATGATCAATTTTCCAAGTTGAAATCGCTTTAAGCCCACAAACGCAGACTTTCGAATTGGACATTCTGGCAGTCCACAGTTTGCGCAATGAGAATCCTTACAAGGATCGACGTGAAACGCAATTTCGCCGTCAAATTCATAGTCATTCAAAACTTGTGCTTCGTACTTTTCAGTTTCGGCGTGAACCCGATCTAATGACCAAAAGCGAGGTAAGACGATGTGCGCATCAATGTGGTGGAAGTCACCAGATCTGATCACACGGAGTTGGTGAATTTCGACTTCGCCGGCAAATCGGTGTCGCTCAAGCGTCGGCACTAGAGCCGCCAATACTTCGTCTCGGCGTTCATCAATTAATCCAGCCACAGCCCCCCGAATGAGCGTATAACTCTCGCGCATCAGCACGACGCCGACAATTGCTGCAATCACAGAATCTAATACCGTCCAACCAGTCAAACGCACCAACAGCAGTCCCGCCAAAACTCCCAAAGTGGTGTAGACATCCGAAAGCAAGTGCAAACTGCTCGCGCCGATAGCCTCGGACTTTTCTTCGCTCGCCACTTTTTTTAAATAGAGACCTAACACCAAATTGATCGATGCGGCCAACACCGAGACGAGCAAACCCGCATCTAAATTCTGAAGGCTGTAGGGATGGTAATAGGAGCGGATGGCTTCAACCACTGTCAGCAGAGCGGCCGCAAAAACCAATCCCCCTTCGAAAGCCGCCGATACAAATTCAGCTTTGCCGTGACCGTAGGGGTGCTCCAGATCCGCAGGCTGCGAAACAAAGCGAATCACCACCAAGGTCACCACACCAGCGAGAACATTGACGATAGTTTCTAACGCATCTGAAAGGAGCGCGGCCGATGGGGCCAAAGTGTAGGCCAACGACTTGAGCGCCAATACACCTATCGCGACCACCAAAATCCAAATGGAGGCTTTTCGTTTCTGCTGCACTCGATCTTTCATCATGCTTCTTCTTCGCGAAAGATCCTTGAAATGTCAAAACCTTGTCTTTTCTTTTGGGCTCAGCTAAACCGGGTTTATGAAAAATTCAAATTTGAGTCTCGATACACCCTCCGAAATGGATTCTACGCAGATCACAAAATCCCAGGCGGGCAAACCTGGCGCCCTGTCAGCACTCATAAGACCTCTGATTCGCGACGTTCCCAACTTCCCCAAAACCGGCGTGATGTTTCGAGATATCACTCCGCTATTGCAGAGTGCTGAGGCTATGGAAAGTGTCCTCGAAGCCTTCGGCACTGCCTTGAAAATTGACGAAATCGAAGCCTTCGTCGGCATCGAGAGTCGCGGATTTATTTTGGCTTCCATGCTCGCCACTAAATATCGCAAAGGATTTGTCCCGCTTCGAAAAGCCGGAAAACTGCCGCCGCCGACACACCAACAATCTTACAATCTCGAATACGGTCAGGCCACACTCGAGATCGCTCCCGGGCAGGGTCGCGTGGTCGTGATTGATGACGTCCTGGCAACTGGGGGCACGCTCCAAGCGGGCATTGATTTGTGTCGGAAAGCTGGTTACGTCGTGAGTGGCGCGGCCGTTTTGATCGACCTTCAGTTTTTAAATCAATTTCGTTTCGATGGTCGCCCCGTTGCTTCGATCTTGCAATACACCTAGATGGCAGCTTCACAGACGCCATCAGGCATTTCAGCATCTGCGGCATTTTAGCATCTCCTGAGCAGCTAACTGCCAGTTTTACGAAGTGTTTTGAAATCCTCAACCCGCGAAAGGACAGGACCTTCTTTCGGAGACCAGGCCGTCGTGCGATTTTTGCCTTCGCGTTTCGAATCATAAAGAGCGTGATCAGCGCGCCTCACCAACTCTTTGGGAGACAGGGCTTCGCCAGGTTCCATAATCGCATAACCAATCGAAGCCGTTAGCTGAATAGAATCCTTGCCATTGACGAACAGAGTTTTGCGAATCGATTCGCGCAAGCGTTCACAAAACAACATGGCGCCCTGATGATTCACTTCCGAGAGGACAATCAAAAACTCATCGCCGCCGTAGCGTGCGGGAATATCGATGTTGCGTGTGGATCTCTTCACCACTTTGCCAATCTCAGAGAGCACAAAGCTGCCAAACAGATGATCATGACCATCATTGACGGATTTGAAGTTGTCCATGTCGAGCATAATGACACAAATCTGACGATTGAAACGCTTAGCGCGCTCGATTTCGTAATCCAATTTCTGATAGAGTGATCGCATATTGAAAAGCCCGGTCAGGTCGTCAATATCGACCATCTCTTTAAGTCGGGCGTTGGCAATCATCAGCTGCTCATTCAAATCTCGCATGCGCAAGTGAGTGCGAACACGCGCGAGCAACTCGAGCGGAACAAAGGGCTTCACGATGTAGTCGTCCGCCCCGGCATCCAGGCCTTTGATGATCGCGTCGGTCGTTGAATTTCCCGACACAAAGAGACACGAAACCAACGGCGCCTTCTGATGAATTTTGGAGATGATCTCGGGACCAAGGTGATTTTGAATTTTGTAATCCGTCAGAACGAGATGTGGTACCCAATTCTCAATGCATTCGAGAGCCTCTTCCAATTTTTGGAAGCCCTTGATCGAGTACCCTTCCCACTTCAAAGGTTCAGCCAAGATTTCCAGGCTACCCTTGTCGTTGTCCAGTATGAGAATGTTGCGGTCTGACGGCTGCCCGTCACCAATTTCGTTCATGTTCACCCAGTCTACAAAATCATCGGCAGAAAGCAGACAGGCATGAAGTCCGCCTAGCCGTCTTCAAGACTGTCGCCGAGGGAAAGTTTGGTTGGAGGCACCATTCCGCAGCTTCAGAATTTCATTTGTTAAAAAACTGCAACGAGCTCATCATTTTGATTGAAGCGTGACTTGTTATTCTGTACATAAAAAACTAAGAGTCGCATTCAGAAGAGGAACACTGATTTGTAGCCAAACGCCTGTCCCGCTCACTCGACCGACCGCACATCTGGCGGAAGGTCTGGTTGGCTAGTTGGATCGAGCGATAGGACTAGAAACAAGATTCAAACTTTGCGATGAGAAAATGAAGAGAAATGAAGAGAATATTTGAAACTCTCTCGCAACACCGAACGGAGATCGACGTCGATGCACAACGTTCCTTCTAGCCCCGCACCAAGTCGCCCCCCCACAGATATCACGCCTCTCTCCGGCAACCAAAAGCCGTGGTCTACGGCAGACAGTACAGAACTTTACGGAATCAAGAATTGGGGCAATGGTTATTTTCGGATCAATACTCAAGGGAACGTCGAAGTCGTCCCAAACAATGGCCAGGGCAATAAGATCGACTTGTTCGAACTCACTCAAGACCTCATCGATCGAGGTATTCGCGCTCCCATGATGATTCGTTTTCCTGACATCATTCGGTCGCGAGTGGGTTTACTCTATAACTGCTTTCAGAAGGCGTTTGTCGATCACAATTACAAAGGTGAGTACCGAGGCGTTTACCCGATCAAGGTGAACCAGCAAAAACACCTCGTACAAGAGATCGTGAAGTCCGGCAAAAATTATCATTTCGGTTTGGAGTGTGGCTCAAAACCTGAGCTCTTAGTGGTGTTGGCTCTTATGAACACCCCCGATGCCCTCATCATCTGCAACGGCTTCAAAGATTGCGAGTACATTGAGACGGCCATCCTGTCGCAAAAACTGGGTCGTAAAATCATCATCGTTGTCGATCGCAAAGATGAGCTGCAAATGATCATCGATGCGGCCAAAAAATTCGATGCCAAACCCCGCATTGGCTTTCGCGCCAAACTCAACACCCAGGGCTCCGGCAAGTGGGTCGACTCCAGCGGGGCGCGCAGCAAGTTTGGTTTGACGTCGATGGAAATTGTCGAGGGCGTCGATTTGCTTCGCAAAGAAGGAATGCTCGACTGTCTTGAGCTTCTGCACTACCACATTGGCTCTCAAGTCCCAACCATCCAAAGTATCAAATCCTCGCTGAAGGAAGCCGCTCGTTTTTACACTGGTCTTCACGCCATGGGCGCGGGATTGAAGTACATCGACGTGGGCGGCGGCCTCGGAATCGACTATGACGGTACGGGTTCGTCAGATTCTTCGATCAACTACTCTGAACAAGAGTATGCCAATGACGTCGTTTCCATTTTGCAAGGACTTTGCGACGAAAAACAAATTCCTCATCCTCACATCGTCACCGAGGCCGGTCGCTTTTTAGTCGCCCACCACTCGGTGCTTGTCTTCGATATACTCGGGGTCAACGATCTCGAACAAAAGCACCCACCTCGCACGGCAACCAAAAGTGATCCGCGGCTAATGCAAGATCTTCAATACATTTTTGAAAAACTCAACCGCGAAAACATCAACGAGTGTTTCAATGATCTGACCCAAGCCAAACAAGAGACTCTGCAACTCTTCACCTACGGTGTTTTGACCTTAGAGCAGCGAGCTTGGTGTGAAAGCATGTACTTTGCCATCGCCACAAGAATGCTGACACTCGCACGTCAGTTACCTGACACCGAAGACATCATTAAGTTTATGTCGCAAGAGCTTTGCGACACCTACTTCTGTAACTTTTCTCTTTTCCAATCGGTGCCGGACTCTTGGGCTGTTGGCCAGCTATTTCCGGTCATGCCTATTCATCGATTGAACGAAGAGCCTGAAAACGAAGCGACCCTCGCCGATTTGACTTGCGACTCTGATGGCAAGATTGAAAAATTCATCGACACCAAAACGGGGAGCTTTCGCGAAACTCTGGCAATTCATGAACTCAAAAACAAAGAGCCTTACTTTTTGGGAGTCTTCTTGACCGGCGCTTATCAAGAGATTTTGGGTGATTTGC
Source organism: uncultured Pseudobdellovibrionaceae bacterium (assembly GCA_937900305.1). GTDB lineage: Bacteria > Bdellovibrionota > Bdellovibrionia > Bdellovibrionales > Bdellovibrionaceae > CALCCV01. Next base: position 6,989 of record CALCCV010000493.1, read on the forward strand.
ACAACCTCTTCGGCGACACCGATGCCGTCCACGTTTCGCTCAATGAAGCTGGTTACACCATTGATGACTATGTTCCTGGTGACACGGTGACGGAAGTTTTGTCCTACGTGCAGTATGGCCGTTCCGAAATGGTGGACAGCGTTCGCCAGGCCACCGAAGAAGGAATTCAAAAGGGTCTCCTCTCTAAACAAGACGCCAAAGCTTTGATTCGTCACTATGAACAGGGTTTGGCCGGATACACCTATCTCGAAGAAGCTGAATAAATAAATGGTCGACCAAGGTCTGTTTTGGAACGAGACCTTGGATCCGATCATTGATGCATTCAATCATTACAATTGCGCAATTTGAACCTCCCAATATTCTAACTCTACAGTTTGATTTCTAGAGCTAAAAACATGGGAGGAACGATGTTCAAAGCCGTGCGCGGATGGATCCGCTCAAATGGAATGCTGACGACCGTATTTTGGGCCACTTTGATCGGCGGAGCCGTCACCGTGAGCCAGCCATCGCTTTCAAAAATATCACCCTATAAAATTCAACCTGATCTTCTGGTGTCCTTACTGGCCGATGGTCAACTGTTGAACATCCAATCCCACGGCGAAGGAACTGCCACCGGTCGGCCGTTCGTCTCCCAATGGCAATCCTTTGCGGACCTGCTGCGAGACTCGACTGCGGAATCAAAAACTCCGACTCTGACTGCTGCATTGGACGATTTGCAGCTTTCGTTTTCGCATCTTGCGGTTCGCAGTTTGGGTTTGGGATTGACGTATCCAGATCACCAACAAGAAACCGGCGTCGATCAGATTGTCGTTTTCCAAAAAAATGCGGCGCCAACTCGTCTCAATGATGACATGCCATTTCGCGACTACCTGGATTATGAATTGGAGGTTTCGCTTCTGTTGCATCGAACAGAACCTGGCGTCTTCGGATTTATGTTACACAATGATTTCACAGACCGAATGATTCAAGGAATGGAGTTTGTCGCTACAGATCCCGAGCCTTCATTTAGCAAAGCCAAATCCTTTGCAGGAGCCAATGCCCACGGCCCCATCATGGCTGTCGGTGGAGATGCCCTGTGGGCCTCTTTGCAAGCCGAGCTTCACTGGAACGAAAGTCCTGTACAAACTCTCGATCCGCAAACGAACCTTCTCAAACCCACTGACATTCACAAATTGGTTTTCGAAAGTAAATTTGCCGAAGGTCACGATTGGATTTTAATTGGCAGTGGCACCCCATCGGGAACTATCTTTCGAGCTCCCACAAACATTGAGCGAGCCTACTATTTGTCCAAGGCGCTGTTTCGGCCAGCCAAGGCCAAAGAGTTATGGGTGAAATCTTTTGATTTTACAAAAGCCGAAGACACGCTCACATTTTCGTCAGAATCACTGGGTACTTTTCAAACACGCATTGTTCGCTAAATCTCGGATTGCCGCTAAGGCCCGTTCGCGGCGGCTTTCTTTTCGATATTCAATTTCACTCGGCGTGAAAGAGTTTGGATCAACGCTCGGGACCACGCCGGTCGTTGGTACAAAACTCGCTCGAAAGTTCCGATCGGCACTTCAATCAATTCACATTCGCTAAGAGCCACTACGCTAGCGACGCGAGGTTCGCAGTTGATGTAGGCCATTTCGCCAACAAACTCTCCAACGCTGATTTGGCCAAGAACTTGTTCTTTTCCAATCGGGCCCCTGAAGGCTTGGAGCTGACCATATTTCACAAAATAAATGAAATCTGCCTTATCTCCCTCACTCATTAGCACGTCACCTTTACTCAAAAGTCGCAGGTAAAACTCTGCCGGATGCAGATGCAATGAATAGTTAATTCCTTTAACCAACGTCTTCAAAAACGACTCTTTCAATTGACCAGGATCAATGAATTGCAAACGACCAGTGACAATTTCATCTAAACACCATTCATCTTGCGGCGGGCTGCCAATCAAAATAATGGCTGAGATCGGAAGAGCACACGTCTGAAC